>CAZDFM010000001.1:0-18217 GCA_964504465.1 uncultured Pseudobdellovibrionaceae bacterium
GGAGATCTTAGTCGATCGCCCATGCGCTCTTCGATAGAAGCGATTTTGTCGCGTATCTTGGTAGCTTTTGCATTATCAGATTCAAGCGAAATGGCTTTGTTGTACATTTTAACCGCTTTATCGATTAGTTGCATACGGTAGTAAGCATCACCCAAGTGTTCAGCAATAATGGCTTCATCACCTTGTTTTTTATGAGCGAGTTCGAGAAACTTTAAAGCTTCATCGTTTTCGCCTTTTTTAAACAAGATCCAGCCCATAGTATCCATAACATAAGCGTCGTCTGGTTTTAGGCTGAGTGCTTTTCGAACGAGTTCTTCTGCTTCTGGAAGATTCTGATTCAACTCGGCATAGGTGTATGCGAGATAATTTAAGGCCTGAACATGATCCTCTTCAAGGTCCAAAACTTTCTTCATTTGCGCAATTGTGCCAGGAGGATTTCCAACTCGGTCATGCATAGTTCCAAGAAAGAAATGCAGTTGCGTGTGCGAAGGAAATTTTGCCACAGCTGCCGTTAGCATCTTCACTGCTTTTTTATATTCTTTTTTATCATCAAGTAGAGAGGCATAAAACGAGTAGAACTGTGGGATATCATCGCGCTTCTCAATAGCATCAACTAGAACCGCCATAGCTTGATCGTATTGCCCGTATTTTTTATGCAAGAAAGCAGAGTGGATCACAGACTCCGGAAAGTACACGCTTCCTGGCGGCACCTTTGAGTAGTTATCGATCGCACGAGTCCACTCTTGGGTTTCTTCGTAAACCGCTCCCAAATAGTATCGAATTTTATCTAAATCAGGAGAGATCGACAGAATATCTTCGAGTCGAACCACGGCTTCTTTAAATCTTTCTCTTTCGATCAGAATCAAAGCCATTTGAATCTTTACATTGAGATTATCACCCTCAAAGCCATCGATAATATCGAGCTGTGCGTAGGCCTTCTCAAACTCTTCGTTTTGTAAATAAACGCGACTGAGTGCTTGTGCGACTTCGTTATTAGGTCCGAACTTGTCTTGGTAAGATTCAAGCAATTTTATTCCGGCTCGTTCTTTTCCGTTTTCGCGATAAAGCGTATCGAGTGCTAATACCGCATCAACAAACTTAGGCTTTAAGGCGATCGCTTTATTAAAAGCTTTTTCTGCATGTTTAAATGCTACGGGTCCGCCTTGCTCAGCACGAATGCGCCCAATATAAAAGTAAGCGTTTTCGGGCTCTTCGTTTTTGTTGTTGTTGGCTAATTTTTCGAAGACCTGTGCCGCTTCGTCATACTTTTTTTGTTCGGCTAAAATAGCTCCAATATAGACAGGAGCTTTTTCGTGGTCAGGATCATGTTTTAAGATCTTTTTGTATTGAACCAGAGCTTGATCATACATTTTAAGCGAAGAGTAAAGGCCGCCTAAGATCATCTGTGCTTCAGAATTGTTCGGATCTGTTTTTAAAGCTTCTTCGGTTTGTTCGATAGCTTCACTTACCAAACCTTGTCTTACATATTCGGATGCTAATTTAAGTCGCACTTTTGGAGAGTTCGGATCGTAGACTAGAGTAAGTTTAAATTCCTCTAAGGCCTTTTGAGTTTTACCTTCGAGACTGTAAGCTTCGCCCATCGTGAAATGGTAGTCTGCCTGACTGCGCAAATATGTAGGATCAATAGTGGCAGATTCGCCTTCAGAATAAGCAGGTGGAGTCATCGACTCCGGGGCTGGATTGAGGTTGCTGAGCTGAGAATCACGGACAGTGCTGCCGTCGTGACGCTGTAAAGATGAGCATCCCCATTGTGTAATTACGAGAGTACTAAGAGTAATTTTTAACCAGAAGCTTTTCATGCTTTCCCATCCCCCAGGTCCTTGGGAGCCTTATTGAGATAAATCGGCGGATGAGACACTTTTCTTAAAAATTGCGCGGTCTAGACTGGGATTCGTCTAAATTTCTGGACTTATGACCAGTGGTAAGCATGCGAAAGTACGGTGTTTTTGTCAGACAATCCAGGTCGAGTCCTATACCTACGGTCGAGTTTTTTAGGTCTAGTTTTCTGCAACTCTTTTAACCATTACACCCCGCGTTTACCTCTTAACGTTAAGCGTTGAACGCTCCTCGTAAGAGCGATGTTGCGAGGTGTCTTTAATTCTTGAAATTATTAAGAAAGCGACTTGCGTCAGCTTGACAAGCTGTGGCGGCGGAGAATAAGGTGCAGCCCAAATGATACGGTCAGACATGGCTGTATTGGGGTTTCCCCAATGGAGCCTCCCTAGCTCAAAAACTTGGCAACAAGCTGAAGCAGGAGGGCGAATTGAGGAAGGAACTGGCTAATGTCGCATGATGCAATTGAACGATCAGGATTGATCAAAAACGGGGAAAAAACGTCCATTATGGAGGCGTGCTGATGAATCAAGAAACTGTAATTCCTAGCAAGGCTAATAACCGCGTGAAAATCATCAAGCGTTACCAAAATCGCAAGCTCTATGACACTCAGCAAAGCTGTTATGTAACGCTAGACGATATCGCAAAAATGATTCGCGCAAGTGAAGAGGTCATGGTCATTGATAACAAGACCAAAAATGACATCACAGCCGCCACCTTAACTCAGATCATTTTCGAAGCCGAAAAGAAAGCATCTCAGTATGCTCCTCTTTTTACTCTTCGTGAAATCATCCAAAACGGAAACGGAAGCATCTCTAACTATCTCGCTAAACTTGGCGCTTTTCCTCAGGACTATGCTGAGAAACAAGCTGCTCAGGCTGAGTATGCTGTAGAAAAGAATGTTGAAACTTCTAAAGCGTCTTACGACGACGTAAAGCAATCGCTTGAAGAGCGTGTTGCTACTGCTGCTAACGCAGCAACAACGAACGAAGTGACTCCAGGTTACAACAATGACCTGCCTGATCTTCCGAATTCAAATAAGAGCCTAAACAACTAATTTTTAGATTCATTTAAATTAGACGTTTTAAAAACCCTGCTCGTAAGCGGGGTTTTTTATTGCATCTGAACTGGGCCTTTAGGCGTTTCGTTCGTCAAACCCCTGACATAATCTAGAATCGGCTTTACAGGTTTTTCTACCCTCTCAAGCCAGGCGTGGCAGTCAGAATCGAATTGGGTATGCCATGCACTTTGAAAGACCATTTTGGATTCAGTCTCGTCTTTCTTGCAGACTAAATTTTGTGATGTCGGCTTGTTGCTGTAGAGAAGCGCGTAATACCAGTCAGCTCTGGGCATCGGGTGATCGAGTAGTTCAAACTCAGGAGCCGAACTTACAATCCGAATTTCCATCTCTTGCTGTGAGCCTTCATTCAGTATCGTATCAAGCTGGTAAAGGTCTCTATCATTGAGACGTATAGTCCCGTGAGAGGCAAAACCACGCCCCGAGATAAAACCGCTGGGAACTGGTGAGGCCGCAATCGCAATTTTGTCTGATGGAGCTTCGTGGTCTCTGTCACCGTTTGTATACACAGATAAGTATGGACGGCCTCGATAATACTTTGGAGTGATTCGGTTTCGAGTATTGTGCACAGCCGCTTGGGGACCAGCATTTTGCGTGTTTAAAACTCTTTTGAGTTTTGCAGAAGGAAGCTCTTTCGTAAGCGAAACGACTTTGCCGTCCATTCCGGTTTGTGTGCGAATATCTAGTGCGCCGACTTGTACGGGGAACACTTTCCAAATTTTAAGAGACTCATCGACAAGAATAAGTTTGGTCGAAAAGATATCTACGGTTGCTACAAAGTTGGCTTCTTGCAGAGGAATATTATCTATGAATTGTGTGACTTGAACTCTTTGGTCAACGGGCGCCTTTGGTTTGGACCAATCTACACGAACTGCAAGACGTCTAAAAAAATATCCGGTTTTATTGTTCAGAAAAATTAAGACATCGAAATCGTATACTTTGGGGGGCGCGACTTCGCTGATTTTTTCAAACTCCACTGAAATAATCGCGCTTGGTCCCTGGTCGCTGTCACCTTTGATCTGCAGTGGATTCTTTTTAAATGAGCTTAAGATCAGTTTTGCCGTCGCTGCAAACGGCTGTGTATAAAGCGCGAGGTCTCGAAGATCTGTGTGAAGAGAGGCAAAGTTTTTATCCGTTGGAGCAGATGCTGGTTGTCTTGCAAAATCGATAGGTTTTGGTTCTGGAGCATTAACAGGCTTTGAAGCACAGCCTAGATTTACGAGGATCAGGAATAAGCAAAAACCCTTTAACTTCATCAGTCGTCTCCTGGTTAACACTATTCTCTAACCTGGGGAACGGATTGGGAAGGCCAAGTCCCTTGGACCTAGACTGAGGACTTAACGAACGCTACGCCAGTTGATGAAGGTTTTTTTTCGAGGCCGGATTTCGACTTCGAATTCTTCGGCTTCAGAAGTTGGGTGACTGCTTAAACCCAAACCTTGAACTTTAATTTTGTATTTACCTTCTTTAAGCCACAACTTTGCGACTTGAAAGCTTTCAGGAAGAGTTGACCACTGTCTGAGATCGGCCCGATCGGCAATATTCATTCCGATAAAGGCGATTTGGCCCAACAGCTGGTTCTTTTGGCGAATTTGGTCGGCAACAACAGCTTTTGCGGCCAAACCTGCTGCCCGCTTGGCAATGAGTCCCGCATAGGCATCGTCGAGAGTTTTGATCGCTACGTTTTCAACTGAGAAGATCAGTTGAGATCTTTCTTCGGGCCCGTTTTCTACTATGATCTTGGCTTGAGATGTCTGAGTGTGAACGGGATAGAGTTTTGGAATTCGGGCAAAATCAGGATGCGGCATCTTTTTTGGAGCCCATCCTTGCTGATAAATCAGTACAAGTTCGCCCATGTCTTTTTGTTTCCACTGCTCTTTATCGACGTTGCCGAATTGAGACTTCCACTTCTTTAAATCATCGTCTCGTTGTGCGCGTTTAGCAGAACGAATGAGGTCTTCTCTGAGGTAAGGAACATTCGGATTTAATTCATACACCTTTTTAAAATCAATATAGGCGCCGTCATAATCTTTATTTTCTTCACGAATGAGTGCCGCTAAGTAAAAAGCGAAAGGGTTCTGCTCGTAGTTTTTCTTTGCTTCGAAACGATACTTATAAAGTTTTTCGTTCATACGCCGGGTTTCAACCATGGCGCTTTCGTAATCTTTTAACATCAAGAAATCGATGGCGAGCATCGCATTGATCAACACTTTTTCGTAATCTTCGCCCTTATACTGAACCATTCCTTCGTTTAACAGAAGGGATCCGGTTACACGAGAGAGCGAATGGTAATCTTTAATTTCGGTGAGTTGGTCGACGAGCATAAAAGCTTTGGCGCTGTCTTTGTAACTTTTTGCGATTTGTTCCGCAGTACCATACTCAAAAAGTGCGACAACTTGATCGTCACTATCTTTGTAGGCTTTTTCTTTGAGTAAAGTTGCGGCCTGTGAAGCTTGCCCATTTCGGATATGGGTTTGAGCCTGTTGCATCCCGTGCGGGTAGCTTGCGCAACCCGCGACGAGCACTGTTATCGCTGAGAGTAACAGTAATTGTTTCAACAGAACTTTTCTCAATGGCTTAGGCGCCTACGCGACGTTTTTTAAAGGTTTTGCGCATTTGCTTTTGATCGGTCCACACTTTCAAACCTGTTGAAAGGTTGGTCATGTTGAGAGTGACTTTGTAATAAACAGTTTTGTCTTTACCCGCCTCTTGAACGATAGAGTCTAGACGCCCGTTCATTACGAAATCAGCACCGACTTGTTTGCCTTTACCTTTTTTAGTTTCGCGCGAAACAGTTCCTGAGTCTTGATACTCATATTCTTCAGCTATGTCTTCGCGAGCTTCTTTGTCTACGAAAGTTACGCTACCAGTTTTCATAAGTTCAACTTGGATCATGTCTGAAATGCTTTGAGTGTCGATGTGTTCGTCAGTTTTATTTTGTAAACGGGTGACGATTACGATGGGAGGAGTTTTTGCTCCTTTGATTGCAGGGTGCGCTGTTGCGCTCGCAACAAGTGCTTTAACTGCGTTTTGCATATCTGACTCAGACCATTTATCTGTAAGCAGATTGGTATCTTCGACGTTGTCGTCATATTCACCTTTTACGAAAGCTTTTGGTCCGCAATTCGTAAGACCTAAACCTAGAACAAGAACCAACAAGGGCATCCACAGCTTTTTCATTCAATTCTCCTTATGTGTGAGATCTGATTGTAGATGGCACCTTTGAGCTAAATCAATCCTTTGATGAAATTCGTAAGGGTCTAGAATTATAAAATAATCCGGATTCAGGAAGCTTTTACTTGTTGTCTTCTTTAGGCCACACCCGATTACGGTCTAATTCTTGATCTAGGTATGGCTCTATGCATATGACCCATCCCCATAAACTCTGGCGGCACTTGCGCCGAGTCATGAAATTAGACGTAGAAGAGTTTTGGGCGGCCGCTCTGACTCCCGATAAACGATTGCTCAGAACTGAGTGTTTGTTTCGCGGCACTGTCGATGCTTGCCTGATACATCCAAGGGATCTTTTCAGGTTTGCAATTACACACAATGCTTCAGCGTTAATCGTAGCCCACAATCACCCAAGTCAAAACTTAGAACCCTCAGTTGAAGATATCGCTGTAAATCGTAATCTCTTACTTGCAGCTGAGTTATTACAGATCCCGCTGCTCGATCATTTGATTATTACAGAAGATGGCTACACGAGCTTTTTAGAGAAGGGTTTGATGAACTTAGATCTTCGCCCAAAGCGAAGTCGCCGTTCTACTGACTCGAAAGTCCACGAATAGATTGCATTCCTTTATAACGTTGTTCTTTAGGAATGGGGCGAATGTCGACAACCTCAAGTTTACTGTTGATTTTAACTTCGAGCCCTTGCTTGCGGGCGTTCTCAATAAATTCTTGGACGTATTGTTGTGTCTGGTGCTCTTGATAATCTGTCATCCAGCGCTTCATTGCCAAGTTGGCATTGATTCGTTGTTCAGGAGTCATCGGCGTATCAAAGGCACGCACGCTTCCGCCGCGCAAATCTTCGTACACATTCTTTTCTTGATTCGCTTCATTTAGGCGTTCGTAGGTCTCTTCAGAGGGAGGTGCTAAAGCTGCTGTTCGGCGCGGGTCAATCTCACGGGCCATTTCATAGTTCTGAAGTTGAGCATCCATCTGGCTCAATTCTTTTTGTTTTTCGACGTATTGAAGGTGTTTGTTGATTTGTTTCAAAGTTTTTTCGCGCTCTTCGTCTACAGGAACAGGCATTGATTCAATATCTTTGGCCGTTAGAATTTTATGAGAAGTATTGGGCATTAAAATCATGAGCCACAAAACAGACATTACGAAAAGGGCAACCCATTGCCAGGGAGTGATGAGTTGCATGCGTTTACGTAGACGATTTTTGAAAGCTTCCACAACCCTCCCCTCTGAAACTTGGCGCATCGCGCGCTACGACTGCTAGAATTAGGTGCAAAAAAAGCACCACGGCTCGTCAAATTTGGTGGCTGCCAGCGCCCCGTTCTCAATCTGAGACGTCAACGTGTCAGACAGGCAACCATCAGTCGGACATATCAAAATTGAGACGAATCCCTGTCACTCCCAATACTTATCGGTAAAAACCAAGCGAAGTTTGAGTTTAACCAGAACGTCTGGAGGCCCGAGTGTAAAAACTTAAATAGTCTGAAACGTGCTACAGAGGCATTTGTTACCGATTTGCAACATGGTTTTGATCCGTTGACCTCAAAGCAGGAAGGAGTATGAACTGATTTAAATCTAACTTAGGGGGGAACCTAATGAAAACAATCTCTTTAGCAATTATCGGTCTTTTTGTAAGTGCATCTGCATACGCTGCTTGCCCAGATCTTAGCGGTACTTTTTCATGCGCATACGACGACGGAACAGTAGACCAAATGGTTATCAGCCAAACTGAAGCTAATGGCGTAACAACTTACACTGTTAACGGAAACCCAATCGTTGCAGACGGTGTTGTTCAGTCTATTCCCGATGATGCTGGTGCAAGAAATCAAAGCGTTAGCTACTCTTGTGGCGACGACAACAAATTCAAATACACTTATTCAGCAGAACTTTACGAAGCCAATGTTATGGCCGGCGCTGTAACTGCTGATTTGCTTTTCAGCAAAGATGCAACTACTGGCGGACTTGTAGTTGAAGACGTAGGTACTTTCTCTCTTACTGATGGCAGCGTTTATCCATGGGCCAGCACAGTTAACTGTTCTGTTTTTACTCCGTAATTACGAACATAACTACGAACACACATCGTAAAAAAGGGTTGCCATAGGCAGCCCTTTTTTATTTCTCTCTTTGTAATGTTAAGCTTCTTCTTGAAAATTCACAGGTAGAGTAATTATGAACTCTGTTCCACGACCCATATCAGATTTAACTCGGATATCTCCGCCATGTTTTTGAATCACACCGTAAGAAATACTTAAGCCTAAGCCCGTACCAACTCCAACACTTTTAGTTGTAAAGAATGGATCAAATACCTTCTCGGCAGTTTCACGGTCCATACCTTTGCCTGAATCTTTGATCGAGATTTCGACGGTCTTTTTATTCGGAGCTCGAGTTGTAATTACGATTTGGCCGTTACCATCAATTGCTTGAGCAGCATTCGAAAGAATATTCATAAAGACTTGGTTTACCTGGCTCGGGTTACAAGTAACCTTCGGTAATTTTGCATAGTCTCTTACGACATCGATGCGGTTTTTGAGTTCGCCCGTGAGCAAATTAAGGGTGTTATCGAGGCCTTCATGGAGATCAACTTTTTTGACCTGTGCTTCTTCAAGCCTTGAGAAGTTTCTTAAACCTAAAACAATGTCGCGAGTCCTTCGAGCGCCGTCTTCACAAGAACTGATGAGTTTCGGCATATCGTTTACGATGTACTCGAAGTCGGCTTTCTTTTTGGCACTTTCTAGTTTTTCAGGCGATTCTTCTGCCGTTCTAACGAGATTAACGAGTTTGTCCGAATAATCTCGAAGGTGCGACATATTCGAATAGATAAAACCGATCGGATTGTTTAATTCGTGTGCGATACCCGCCACCAATTGTCCAAGGCTTGCCATCTTAGCAGTGTGTACAAGTTTGGTTTGGGTTTCTCTAATTTCTGAATTCGCATTTTCGAGCTCTGAGATCTTTTCTTTTAAGGCCTTCTGGCTTGAGTAGACGTGTTCTGACATTTCGTTAAAGCTTTGGCTCAAAAGTCCTAACTCAGTTTCGTTCGTCTCGGGAACTCGAATGATTTCTCGGTCAAAGTCGACTTTTTCAATCGCATCCAAAATTTCATAAAGCGGTCGAAGCAAGATTTTCGAAGCGATAAACGACAGTACGATTAGTAAAAAGATAACTGTCGCAACTACCGAGAAGAATGCATAGTTCACGTTCTTAAGCACCGCTTTTGCCGTACTTTTTGAAGCCCCCAAGCCTAACACAAGCTCGGTGTCTCCCCACTTAAGCGGCGCCAGCATAAAACGAAATGGCACTTCTCTTAAATTGATATCAAAAAACTCGACGGTCAGATCATTTAAATATTTAGTAAAAAATGAACTCTTATACGCAGAGAGGTCTTCATGGCTCGAAACGATTGGTTCTTTTCGAGGGTCAAAAAAGAACAGTTCGATGTTCATTCGGTTTTTGAGTCCTGAGATTACACCCTCATCAAAACTAATCACTTCTTCTATGTATCCGACAACTAAACCTGAAGACGATTTTACTTTGCGAAACACGACGAGCTCTACACGCCCTTGCTCGCCTCTTCGGGCTGTTTTCTTTTCAACAAGATCGATGATAGTCATTTCATCTTTTTCATTCATATTACCTAGAAAATTTTCGGCTAAACAAAAGTCGCCCTTTTCTAAGTTCTCTTGACGCTGAACCTGTCCGCCTTGATCGCGATATAAAACCACGTCGGCGCAGCCAGTTCTGCCAAAAATCGACATTCGCTGTGCGAGTCCCGACTTCATCCAACGTTGGGCTAACTCTCTTGCTTTCGAAGCGTTTCGAGTTGAAAGATAATAGACGAGGGTATTGTCGCTTGCATGTGCCCTCAGGTCGGCCATGAGGTTGGATTGAAAGTCCGATAAGATCACTTCGATTTCACGAGCGTTTCCACGAAGCCTTTGACTAAGTTCCTGGTCAATCGCTTGCTCAAACTTTACTAGAGAATATCCGGTAATAAATGCGAGGGGAACAACCGAGAATAATAAGAACCAAACGACAAGTAAGGTTCGTAGAGATTTCTTAGGCTGTAGTTTCACTTTTCTTTTAGCCACTCATTCTCTCTTTTCAATTACAAAATTTATTTCTTTAAGCGCGCATCTTCGACTGACAAAATTAATCGTATTACACCGTCAGGCATAACCCGTGGGTGCGGATCTTTATAAAGACGAACTTCTCCATAAGTTTTTAGATTCGTGATGAGCTGTTCGTAGTTCGCCTCTGGTAGAGTAAAGTGATAATAACTTCCTTTTGGCTTTCTCCAGCCGAGTGGAACTTCCCCAGCCTTTTCACCCCCGAGAGTTGTGATTTCGGTGGTGATTTTCTCTGTAACGACGTCAAGATCTTCAAGCTCCATAAAAGCTCGATATAAAAAGCCGCGCATCCCTTTGTCGTTACCTTTAACTGGCGCCTTAGCTTCGCTAATATCTTCGTCGGTCTGGGTTGGCGCTTTAGCGACCACAGCAGGTGCCGGCGCCGAAGCGACGACTTCAGGTGTCTTCACCGGTTCCAGTGGCTTCGGCGCAGCCTCAGGCTTGGGGGCTGCAGTAGCTGCGACAGGTGCGGGTTTAGGGGTTAAAGCTTCTTTAACTAACTTTTGCTCAGGTGTTGGAGGCAGTTTCTCTGCAGGCTTTTCATTGGCGGCTACTACTGTCGCGGGAGCCTTTGCTTCTGAAGCTGGCGGTACGTTCGGCTTTTTGTCGACTTCAACCAAAACTAATTGCTGATTTGCGGTTGTCGGCCAGTACTCCATAACTTTGGGACTGATCAATGCGAACACCAGAACAACCGCGACCGAAATTCCTACTGCTTCGACGGTCCACTTAATTGACTCAGGCCAAGTCGCCCACCGGTATTTGCCAAGCCATTCATTTAAAGGTGATTTAGCATCTCGAATTTTTTTAAAAAGCGGCTCAGAGATTTGAGTTTGAGATAATCTTTCGGTGAACTCAATTCCCCCATAAAGAGATTCAAGTTCGTCCTGACATTCTTTGGATTCTTTTAAAAACTCAGAAACCGCTCGGCGCCTTTCGGGGTCAAGATTGTCGGTCGCAAAGTCGTAAAGCATTTCTTCGCAAAGAAACCGCGTGAGCTTGCGTTTTTTCATCTTGAAAGGTTTTAAATCGGTTTCGTTTTCCATGAAGCCTTTTTATTGTTTTTTAATATGACCTAGCTGCCGAAGTCCTCGTCCCACTCGATGTCTTACTGTCCCGACTGAAACATCTAAACCTTTAGCGATATGTTCATCAGGGATTTTAAGTAGTTTAGACCAGATTACCGCCAAGAATTCATCGGCTTCAGCTGATCGTCTAAAATCTTGCCAAACTCCGAACTCGGCACCTTCCGCAAGCATCCATCCCGCTTCGTGACTCACCGATATATGTGAAAGAGACGTTCCCTGTTGCCACTGTTTCCAAGTCTCAAAGGTTGAGTTTACGAGGACCGCTTCAACATCTTCATGTTCAAGTGCGCCCTTGGCAGTTCTCTTTTTGCATTTTTCGATAGTTTTAGTCGTCGACTGAAATGCGGTCTCTTCATCCATACAGGCATAAAAGAAAAACAAAGCCACAGACTTAATCTGAGCTTCGCTGAGCATATTAATCTACAGTGAGAGTTTTAAGCAGATCGAGCTCGTCTAACACTTTGCCCGAGCCTAAAACGACGCAAGACAAAGGATTTTCGGCGATCGAAACAGGCAAACCTGTTCTCTCTCTCAAAAGCACATCGAGGTTAGCTAGCAAGGCTCCGCCACCGGTCAAAACGATTCCGTTATCTACGATGTCAGAAGCAAGTTCTGGAGGTGTTTTTTCTAGAGCAGTTCTTACCGCGTCTACAACTTCGCTCAAAGGATCCATCAAAGCGTCGTTAACTTGAGAGCTTGTGATTTCGATTGTTTTCGGCGCCCCTGCAACTAAGTCTCGGCCTTTGATTTCCATTACGCGCTCGTCTTCAAAAGGATAAGCGTTTCCAATCGAGATTTTAATATTTTCAGCAGTGCGCTCACCGATTAACAAGTTAAACTGACGACGAACATAGTTCACAATTGCTTCGTCAAATTTATCGCCCGCAACTTTAATTGATTTACAGTAAACGATACCACCTAAAGAAATAACTGCGACACCTGTGGTACCGCCACCCATATCAACAACCATGTTACCGGTTGGATCTGTGATAGGGAGACCGGCACCAATCGCGGCTGCCATTGGTTCTTCGATAAGATAAACTTCGCGTGCACCAGCAGAGTGAGCTGATTCTTTTACGGCGCGTTTTTCAACCTGAGTAATTCCGTAAGGAACGCAGATAATGATACGAGGGCGAATAAAACTTTTTCTGCTGCCGGTTGATTTAGAAATAAAATACTTAAGCATGGCTTGTGTAATTTCGAAGTCCGCAATAACTCCATCTTTGATGGGGCGAATTGCAACGATACTTCCGGGAGTTCGGCCCAACATATCTTTGGCTTCTTTACCCACAGCGAGTACACGGTTTTGGCCGTTAAAGTTTTTTTGAACAGCAACAACACTCGGTTCATCTAGAATAATGCCTCTACCTTTTGCGTACACCAAGGTATTGGCTGTTCCTAAATCGATGGCGATGTCGTTAGAAAAATACTCCGAAACTTTATCGACGAAACTCATGAGCTGCTCTTTCTATCTCTTTAGCGAAATCGTTATGACAGGGGTCCTAGAGTTCAGTTTTCATTATGACTGTAGGCATCCCTAAAAGGAGAGTCAATACACATGCTTGCATACGAGTCTGCAAACAGTCTAAAATCTAAAATTCTTCCCGGCAAGGGGCGGAAACAAAATAGGAGATAGGCCCAGTGAGTTATGAAGATGCCATTAACGATTTGCGAACCTCTTTGCTCTCAAAGCCAGTATTTGCCGAGGGTCTTAGGCATCTTCAAAAGGGCTCAGAAATCCGAATTTTGATTGCGGATCGCCACGAGGCAGTCTTGTATTTTGATGGGCAAAAGGCCGTTTTGGATACTCGACCAGCTCGATCGCCTGATGTTGAGTTTTCCCTGTCGCCAGACGCCATAGCTTTGCTCAAAAACCAAACAGGCGATGACCTTGCAAGCTTTGGGATCGAAGTTGTGAAACAGATTATTGCGGGAAAGATCCAAGTTCGAATCGTGGGAAGCACGTGGAATGTCCTCACGAAAGGTTACTTAGGAATCATTAAAGAGGCAGGCCCTGATTTTTTGACCTTTCTTGCAACTCATGGGATCACAGGAATTGCTAAGATTTCGAGCATGATCAAAAATTTAAAGTCCTAGAATCCTCGAAATAAACTCGATCTAAGTCGAGGGATGCCGCCATCCCATTTCAAACTCTAAGTATTTTTGCAAAGCATTAAACTGCTGTGTTCGCTCGCTATTGGTCCAACCTAGACGTTCGACGAATACGTCTGCTAAATTTTCCATAAGACCAAATCCGTGATCCTCTTCAGATAAAAAGAGAGGACTTCGGCGCAAGTAAAAATCGAGCAGTCCTAGGCACATTGTGTTATCAATCGCATGCTCGACTTCGGCTTCCCAATGCAGAGAAACCTCGCCTTTGTTTGGAAACTTCTCTTTTCGCCGCCGCATGCGCGCAATTAAGTGCTCCCCTTCTTTCGCATGCCGATCAAAAATCAAACTCGCGGTTTTATGAGAAAGTCCAAGTTTTGATTTCCATTGTTCAACATAGGCTTCTTTCTGCTGAAAGATTGAGGGAGTCGCCAACGGATTTAAAGCTTCGCGTGTGTTATTTTTTGCGAACTTAACCTGGTCTTCGAGTTTCATATAATCCAAAACTTCTTCAATACATTCTTGAGCCATGGACCGATAGGTAGTGTATTTTCCCCCGGCAACAAAAGTGACTCCGCGCTCGTCGGATTCAATCATGTGCTCGCGGCTAGTTGCACTTTCGCTTTCAGAGCCGTCGTGCACAAGTGGTCTAACACCAGAATAGCTGGCTATGACGTCCATTTCGGTGAGTTTTGCTTTTGGAAAATACTCATTCACAATCTTTAAAAGGTATTTCACATCTGAATCTAAGGATTTTACGTTTGATGGATCGTCTTTGTAATCGGTATCCGTCGTCCCAATGATAACCATTTCGTGACGAGGAATTCCGAAGACAATTCTTTTTTCGGCGTCTGCTGCCATTACGACTGCATCTTTAAGTGGGAGCCGCTCTTTTCGTAAAGTTAAATGAATTCCTTTTGAAGGACGAAGTTTGTTTTTCCAATCGGGAAGCAACATCCGACCCACTTCGTCGGTCCATGGACCTACACAACTTAGAATATGCGGAGCTTTTACTTGGAATGTTTTACCACTCTTTTTATCTACGCAATTAAGACCCGAGATTTTTCCATTTTCCCAAATCGGAGCTTCAGCTTTAACAAAGTTGACTGCATGAGCACCGTTTTCGTTTGCACTCCTTAAAGTTTCAAGCACAAGCCGATCATCATCCATATAGGCATCATAATAAGCATAAGAGCCCATGAGCCCTTGGTCTTTAAGGAGAGGCAACTGATCAAGTGATTCTTGCTTGTCTAAATGACGGTGCATCTCGGGAGCTTCAAAAAGTGCGAGCGCATCGTACACCCACATTCCAAGTCCCATTTTAAACATTCCAACTCGTCCACCTTCAAATAATGGGAGTACAAACCTCAGTGGATGCACTAAGTGAGGAGCGATCTCAAATAAAGTTCTGCGTTCAGATAAGGCTTCAAAAACCAAACCGAATTCGTAATTTTCTAGATAGCGAATTCCGCCGTGGATAAGTTTAGAAGAGCGAGAACTTGTTCCTTGGGCAAAATCATCTTTTTCAATGACCAGAACTTTTAAGCCTCTTCCAGCCGCATCCCGAGCCGCCCCGGCCCCAGTAATACCTCCGCCAATGATGATAAGGTCATAGTTTGTTTGAGGAGCGTGATCGATGATTTTTTGGCGCTGAACAAAAGAGAAAGCTTTCATTTGGTTTCTACTCGTATTTTGAAGTTTTCAACTGAAGAATATCTTCTGAAAGGGGTTGAAGGGAAGCTTTACCCGCAATTTCGATTGGAATTTGGCCCGCCGAAAATAAGACACGCTGTAAATGTTTATCACGTGCCCAGCGATACGAGATCTCAATGAGTTTTTCAAAAACTTCTGGGGTTTCGGCAGTAATGTGGTCAACCCAAAGCGCTTGAGTAAAACCTTGAAAAAATAAAAGAGGCTGACCTAAAGAATATCCAATCAAAACGCCTTCAGCATTCCAAATTCCAAAACTCCAGCCGAGCTGAAGGTAATGTGCTAAGGCTTCTTTTCTCCAGCGCGCCTTCCAAGTCGTCATCTCTTTTTCAAATTCGTCGCCGGGTTGCTGACTTAATAACTTTCGCTCAAAGGCGTCGATCTCAGCCTCATTTTGAATTCCTAAAACCTTCATGCTTACGTCCATATTGCTCCCACAGTACGATGCATCCAGGATCTAACACACCCGAATTGCTCTGGCCAGTACACTTCGAAGCTGATACGAGTAAGCTTTGCGGAGGACGAATGAAAGCCTTTCCCCAAACGCTTTTAGACAAAATTTTTCAAGACATTGAGAGGTTAGCCTCTGCTCCCGTGGACCAGCGAGTTGCGGCCTTTGACGCTGATGGAACTCTTTGGAGCATCGACGTCGGGGAACAATTCTTTAAATTCCAAATTGCCAGTGGCGAGCTGAAAGGTTTACCGCCCGACCCATGGGAACATTATCACCGCATGAAAGCAGAAGTGAGCCCGCAAGCTGCATATATTTGGCTCGCTCAAATAAATGAAGGCCAAAAGCTTGAAAAGGTTCGCGAGTGGGCAAAGACAAGCCTAGAAGCCTCTGCACCTATTCCGGTTTTCGACTTCCAAAGAAAAATTGTCGAAAAGCTGAAGAGCCTTCACTTTAAAATTTATATTGTTACTGCCTCAATTGCGTGGGCAGTTGAACCTGCTGCCGCACTTTTTGGACTCCCATATGAAGCTGTAATAGGGGTTAGAACAAAAGTGAAGAATGGTTATGTTACAACCGAACAAGACGGCATCATCACTTACCGCCAAGGTAAAGTTGATGCCTTGCTTGAAGCGACTCAGGGGCTACACCCGCTTTTTGTTTCAGGAAATACTGAAGGAGATTTACTTCTTTTAGAATCTTCAAAAGGCATTCGTTTAGTAGTCGGTAGCGCAGACGCTAGCGATTCAAATTATGGGACTGAACAACGGATGCAAGAAATCGCTCGAAAGAATAACTGGTACTCCTATCAGGCTTAGGCTACATCTTCGCTCTCACTGCTCGTCACTTTTTTGTAGTGCTCGACGTGATCCAAAAGAATTTTTGTAACTTTAGAACCTGGATAATCATTAAGAAATTTTTTGGACTGCTGAAGAATAGGGCGTCTGGCGGTTTGCCTGTCTATGGCTTCTTTAAAAGTTCTGTGAATGACGACTTCTGCTCTTTTCAAAGCCTCACCTCTTACTTTGGGTTGAGCAAAATAATCGAGCATGGTTGCGTAAATGCGTATAGCTTCTGCCCACTCACCTTTGCTATCTGCATACCGAGCGAGAACTAACCATTCGTTAGGATGAAGAAGTTTAAAATAGGCAGTGGGCAAAGCAGCCGTAGGTTTTGATTTTAGCATTTCAAGAATTTTTGCAAACTCCTGGTGATCATAGAAGTGAGCTAAAAGTAAACCCACATAGTTATCAATAAACTTTTGGTTCTCTGGACTGATCGGCTCGCTGCCGAGGGGTGCAATTACCTTTTTGTAATACGTAAAGAGAGGCGCTAAGTGAGTTGGATTGAGTGCGATCAGCTCTTTCATAATTTTGCGAGCTTGCCCACCGGATGCCGTCGCTAAATTTTTACTGAGCTTTGGCTCTTCGTCTGAAAGATACTTGGGGTCTAAGGGTCTCGCGTCTGCAGTTACGGCAAATACGAGGTAAGATAAAAGCAGAATAACAAAATGAAAATAGCCCCAAGAAATCTCGCTTGTCACATGCGAGTAACCACCAATGCCAAAGGCTTCTAAACAAATACAACCAAGACTTGCTAGCATCCACACTGGAAACGAAGCCAGAGGACGAATCTCTTCTCCGGCCCAAACGCAGATGTCTCTTACCGGAAACAGAGCAAAATAAGCACCTGCTAAAATGTAAAGAGCGGTTGTTCCACCAAGAGTCACTCCCCAGGGAGGAGAAAACTTCAAAGCTTCAGATAAAAATCCAACGTAATATAAACTTAAGAAATTAAAACCAAATAGAAAACTCCCCATTCGACTTTCAACAAAACCACCAAAAAAAATAAACCCAAGTGCGACAAGAACCATCAAGAAGAATTCAGGAATTACCCAAGGGTTTATCCACAGGGCTTCGAAGTTCTTTTTTTCAAACTGAAAAATCCACCGACTTAGTTTTGGATCTGCAACGAGCATACTCTTCCACAATGCTCGATTCTGTTGCTGTTTTTCTTTAATAGTTTCTTCGGGTACTACCCAGCGAGTACTCGCCGGTTTTTTTGTCGCAGCTTCATGAGCTTTTTCCACGCGGTCTTGATAGCGAGTAATTTGCGGCCCCATCGTGAACGATGCCACAAAAAATAAAACCGCAATTATGAAGCTGAACCAAGGCCACTTGCGAAGCCGCGGTGCCAAGCCTACCGGGAGATAAATCATATCCCCTCTAAATCGGCATTATTTTGAACAATTTTGAATGTTTATGACCTAGACTCGACCATTAAGCGCGGCCAATGAGTGATTCCATCTCCGCGATCTCTTTAGGCACGCCTTTCGTCATAACGTCGGGGATACCTTGCGTTGTCAAAACGTCATCTTCAATACGGATTCCGATGCCTCTGAGGCTTTCAGGTGCCGAATCATCATTGGCGGGAATATAAATTCCTGGCTCAATGGTCATAACCATTCCCGGTTCTAGACGTCTAGACTCACCCCTAATTTCGGTGGCGCCCGAATCGTGAACGTCCATTCCCAACCAATGACCCACACCGTGTGGATAGTATTTTCGGTAGTCTAAATTTTTGATAAGTTCATCAACCGAGCCTTTTAGCAAAC
>CAZDFM010000002.1:0-7950 GCA_964504465.1 uncultured Pseudobdellovibrionaceae bacterium
TTAACGTTTACATCTTTTATAAAGGTGAGAACGCAAAGATGCAGCAAACTTTAATCAAGCAGAATCTCACATTGTTTGAAGAAGCGAGTCCCAAAATCAAAGTCCGCTCGGTTGACACCTATGTTGATACAGCTTTGTCGATGAAGTTTTTAAATGACCTTAACTACAAAAACCAAGGTGAAGCCTTTTTGTTTCTTGAGTACAAAGGCAAACCTGTGCGGGTTGAACTTTCGGGCCCCGGGCAGTTAACCGAAGAAGCTGTGACCGCAGCTATGATTCGCGCCACACGCAAAGAAACTAAGACAATCTACTTTTTAACGGGGCATGGTGAACGTGATCCAAAGCAAGAAGGTACAGATTCCATCAGCCAATTGACCCAAGCTTTAGAGCAAGCCTCGTTTCAAGTTGTTTATTTGAACTTCGTTGAAAGTCCTAAAATCCCGAGCGATGCCGATGTGATTGCGATTGTAGGCCCGATTCATCCTTTTTTAGAGTCTGAACTGGATTTACTTCGGAATTACTCAAAAGCGGGAGGTCGAATTTTTATTGCGGCCGATCCGGGACAGAGAAGCAATATTGCTCTTCTTACAAAAAGTTTGGGTATTGAATTTAAAAACAACTACATCTTTAACCAATTGGGTGAACAAATTGCGCGCAGTATGGCAGTTGCGATCGGATTTGAATACGATCCTCAATCACCCATCACGAATAAGTTTCGTAAAGGTGAGCGTTCTCTGTTTAATTTAGCAAGCGAAGTGATTCCTGCACCGGATGCTTCAAATTATAATTACACCACCTTGGTGGCGACTCACGAGATCGCGTTTTCGATTTCGGACATCAACAATGTGCCTTCGCCTAAACAGGATGATTTAAGACCCCATAGTCTTGCCGTGTTGGCTGAGATGCCAGTTGATACCGCTGCAGTACAAGATCAAGACACGGTACAAAAAAAAGGAGCCGCTACGATTGTGGTAGGAGACTCTGACTTTTTAGCAAACGGGGTGATGGCAAATCCTTTAAATCGTGATCTCGCTCTTAATATTTTCTCTTACTTAGCAGTAGAGGCCACTCCTGTAATGATGACTGTGTACAGTCAATTGGGTTTGGTGGGCGCGGGACTCGGTTTACCTCTGGCACTTTTAATTCTGGCTGGAACTCTTTGGTTTAAAAGGAGAGGCGCGTGAAGAGTTTTCGAACCACTATCATATTTGCGCTGTTGGTAGCGGCGCTGGGTGGCTTTGTTTACTGGGATCATCAAAAAAATCAAGCCGACGAGGCCGCAAAAGAAAAGCAGGCGCTCATTTTTTCTTACGGCCTAAGTGAAGTCACAGAGGTCTCACTGAAAAGCCCCAAACATGATATTTTACTTAAAAAAGAAGCTGACGGAAATTGGAGACTTTTAAAACCTGTCGAAGATGAAGCTGATTCTGAAACCCTAAAAACTTGGCTGGGTGAACTTCTGGCTCAAAAAGGCAAAGATTTAACGGCTTCTGTTAAAGCAGAAAATTCAGGCCAGATTGATTGGACAAAGTATTTTCTGACTCCCGAAAGTTTGGTTCTCAAGGTCTCAACTGCTTCAGAGACGAGTGAGCTTCAGTTTGGAACTTCGAACGCTTTTGATGGGAGTTATTTTTTAAGACAGGGCGACAAGCTTTTACTTGGCGATGTTTCTTGGGGAGGAGTGATTGAGCGAAACCCCAAGGCGTTTCGTAACCGCGATCTTTATGAACCTAAAGCCGATATCGTGGGTTTTCTAATTGAACGACCGGGCCGCAAAAATATTAAGCTCGAAGTCCAAGACAAAAAGTGGGTTATGGTAGGGCGCAATTTTGCGTTATCTGATTTTAACCTCGCAAGCTTTATTGACGACGTCAAAAAACTCAAAGCCACCGAAATCGTGGCCGATGAACTTTCAAAAGAAAACTTAAACAAATACAATCTCACTAAGCCCGTTATGGTGCTCTCGATATTTGAAGATAAAAACGCCACCCCTTATAAGCTCTATGTTGGAAACCGAAAACCCAACGAAGCCGATGTCTTTGTATACACCTCAAGGCAGCCGACCATTTACCGAGCCTCAGGAGCCACCTTCGACAAAGTTATCGTAACCGAAGACTCTTTTCGGGACGGACGTGCGCCATTCAAAGTGGATATTACCCAAGTGGACAAAGTTCGAGTTAAGGTTCAAGGAGTCGAACGTTTGTTTGAGAAAACGGGCGAGACCTGGAAAGCCACAAAGCTCGGTCCAAACGAAGACTTTAATCCCGCAAAAATGCAAAGCTTCTTAGCCCGCATTCAAGATCTCGACGCTCGCTTATTTTTGGGCAAAAAAGATATTGGGCCGCAAGCAGGAGTTGAGGATATAGAGCTCATGAGTGGCGGTAAAACTTTGCTTAATATCAGTATGGGCGAAGAATTTACGAGTCCAGATGTAGCTTCAAATATAAATCCGATGCGTTACATAAAAACGAATCTAACACCCGAGGTCTTAGCGGTTCGTTCAGTTTCACCGCAACTTATAATGCAGCAGTTGCCAGTCACCCCGAAAGGGGGACAAAATGAAGAGGACAGTTTGGGAAGTGACCCAAGCGTTGAAGCATTGAGGAGTGGTGAAGACAGCCACTCTCATTAAAAGTGAAGGTGAGCTTTGCAGATTTCTATCAAAAGTCCTACTCGAGTTGATTTTGCAGGTGGCACCCTTGATTGCTGGCCACTTTATTTGCTTTTCGATCACTGTGTAACGATCAACTTATCGGTCAGTATTTTTACCTACGTAGATCTTACTCCTCGCACCGATCGTGAGATTCACATCGAGGTGGCAGATCTTGGACTTAGCAAAGTCTATTCACATCTTGAAGAGTTTTTTGAAGACCGCGATGAACGCTTAGCTTTGGTCAGACGTCACCTCGAGTTTTGGAAACCTCAAAAGGGCTTTCACTTAAAGACTCGCTCCGAAAGCCCCGTAGGCGGCGGCTTAGGTGGAAGTTCCTCGATGTGTATCGGACTGTTAAAAGCGTTTTCGCAGTGGCTTGGAGATTCGGCCGGAAAAGCCGAAACCATTTTAAGAGCCTCAAATATCGAAGCACAAATCTTAAAAATGCCTACCGGTACACAAGATTATTATCCCGCCTATGAAGCCGGTTTACATGTCATTCAGTACGGGCCGTGGGGCGCTAGAGATGAGTGCATCCCGTTTCCTAAGAATGAGTTTAGCGATCGCATGTTTTTGGTCTACACAGGTAAACCTCATCATTCGGGCATGAACAACTGGCAGGTCATTAAAGCCGCTCTAGAAGGGGATTCGAGTGTCCTCGCCGGGCTTAAAAACTTGAGAAAAGTCGCCTTTGACCTTGAGACCGCCTGCCGAAAAGGGGAGTGGGAGAAGCTCCCAGATCTATTTAATCGTGAGTTTGAGCACCGAGTTGCCCTTTCTCCCGCCTTTACGTGTCCTGAAATTGAGAGCTTAAAGGAAGTCGTTTTGAGCTCTGGGGGCGAAGCTGTTAAGATATGCGGAGCAGGGGGTGGCGGTTGTGTGATGGTTTGGACACCTCCCTCTAAGAAACAACAAGTGTGGGCGGAATGCGAAAGAAAAGGGTTCAAAGTTCTCAACGTAACCCCGGTGGCCGAAACGAAATAAGCGGCCTTGGGAAGGCGACTAAAAAAGCTGCGGGCCCCGCTACGACTAAAAAATCCGCTACTGAAAAATCCAGCCTCAAAAAGGCGATTGCAAAAGTTCCTGTCCTGTTTGAAACGGGAACTTCAGGGAGCCGCTTAGCCCGTGAGGGTATGAAGTCACTTCGTTTTATGGGCGTCTGCCTGGGCGGCGGCAAAACCGACAAAACTTGTCTGGCGCTTGTTGAATACTACCCTGAGCAAAATAAAATTTTTCTCTCTCGGCTTTTTGAAAAAGTAAAATCCGAAGGCGAAGTTTCCTCTGACTTACAACTTCATAACTTAATTCAAGAACAAGAAAGTAATCTTCACTCGATTGCCTTTGATATTCCACTCACGTTTCCTAAGTGTGTTCGTTGCGAGTTAAAATGCCCCGGTTATGAGGCTTGTAAAGAGCCCGAGATCAAATGGATGTGGGATTTTTACCGCGAACGTAATGAGAAAAAACGCCCCACAAAATTGTTTACTCCCTACACCGAACGTTGCTCGGAACTTTATTTAAGTGCGGCGCTTGAAGAGAACTTTCATCCATCGCACGCTTTAGGCGCTAACCTTGCACCATTGGTTGCGCGAGCACGTTTTATTACGCGGCGGTTAGACACTCCCGTCATTGAAGTGAACCCCAAGATCAGTTTATGGAGAATGGGGCGCTCGCTGAATATTCCAAAATCCTATTTGCGTTTTCATCGTCACTCGGTTGAAGGCGAATCGAGCCGAAAATTTATTCTCGAAAAACTAATCGAAAACGACATCGCGTTTTTATACGTACAAGACGTTCGCGCAATGACCGAGAACAACCAAGCCTTTGAAGCCTTTATTTGTGCGATCACCGCGGTCCTTGAGTACAAAGGGCAAGTCGAGGCTCGCCCAGAGGGTTTCCCGGCTGCAGAAGCCTGGACGATTCTCCCGGTTCAAGAAATCAAATGGTAAGAGAGTTAGCCGCAAATTAGGCCCCGCCTTAAGTCGGTACTTAAGCCGATCTCGGTGTTCGGGAGTGTGGCGCTCTGTTAGCCTAGAGAAGTGAGTTTAGTTTTAAAATTCCTTATTCCCTTGGCGCTGTTGGTGTCGGGTCGGGCCATCGCTCAGACTGAGCATGAACTCGTGCAAAAGGTCTCTGTATTTCCAGTCATGGCTCCAAAAAATTTAACTGATGCTGCCGAAGAAGCTTGGTGGCAAGTTCGCGAAGCTATGACCGAGAGCAAACGCTTTTTGGTCGCAACTAAAAGTTTTCTTCTTCAAAAAGATGTCTATCAAGCGCGCGGCGAACTCACTCCTGCAGATGCGATTATTTTAGGTAAACTCTTAGATGCAGATTCAATGGTAGTCACTTACGTGCAAGAACGAAGTCTGCACATGAAAGACAACGAAGGAAAAAACGGACGCGTCTTGTGGCAGACCGAATTTCAATTGCAGCCGTCTTTGCCGATTTCAAGCCAGCTTGCGATGGCGAGTAAAAAACTGGTGCAAGATTTTATCGCTTCTATTCCCTATCAAGGTTATGTCG
The DNA here is from genome assembly GCA_964504465.1 of uncultured Pseudobdellovibrionaceae bacterium. Lineage (GTDB taxonomy): Bacteria > Bdellovibrionota > Bdellovibrionia > Bdellovibrionales > UBA1609 > CAZDFM01. The sequence goes on from CAZDFM010000002.1 coordinate 5,177, forward strand.
TAATGGATTCGTTAAAAGGAAAACCCGTTTACGACGAGGGCGGAAAGAAGTTCTTTCAAGCTGACATTGGCCTTGAGAGCAGCCTTGAGGTGGGCGACCAAGTACAATTAGTTCGGATTTATTCGGACTCATTAAAACCATTGTTCACGACAGCGGCCGCTCCCGAAATTTACGCCGAAGGAACGATTGTTAAAAAAGACCGCGAAATCATCACCGTTCAAGTTAACCGCGTGACTCAGCTAAGCGATATCAAACAGGGTTCGCTATTGCGTGCCCAAAAAGAACTAAAACGTCTTAAAGAGTTATACTCGCTTCAACAGGGCAATCTCAAAGTCGGCCCCGAAATGGTGAACCCCAACATCTCCGACCTGAGCAACACCGAAGACGAAAAAAAGCCATTAGCCGCTTCACTAAGTTTTATTGCCAACCTCGCAATCTTTTTGCTGTTGGCGTTTTAAGCGGTATTTAAAATTTCACGCCAAGCGAGTGAAATAACCTCAAGGGGAACAAATATGAAGTGTCGTGCGTTGAATTTTTCTTTGAGATTCTTAAGCGTAATTACGCTCGCGACATTGTTCACTTTTTCTTCTTTGGCTGAAGCCCAGTACTTTCAAGCGGACTTTATGAAGCGGCGCCAAGCGGACAAAGAAAGCACGCGTTGGACCATCACAGACTGGATGGCGCAAAAAAAGAAGATTGATCTGATGAGCCTTTGGCTTGCGGGCAACCGAAGTAAAAGCGTCTTTGAAATGGATCTTGGCGGCGGAGTTCAAGAGCTCAAAGTCAAAACCGAATCGGGCGGGGTTTCAGTTGAAGATAATTACAACAGTACTCGCTACAACCTTTCGATGTTTGTTTATATGGTGGGTGTTCAAGGAAGCTTGGTTGATAGCGACGAAGGCTATAAGCAATGGTCTGCAAACTTAAATTTAAGGTTGCTCGGCTCCTCACAGCAAAACACTCGTTTCAACATTAAATACGGTTACCGCGAACGCGAACTCGATATCGGCAACGAAAAATGGGCCCAACAATTCGCCGGTGCCGAACTCAATTTATACATCACCCACTTCATGGGCGTTGAGGGTGACTACAATTACTTCTTTAAAGACACTTCAAACTCGGGCACCGAACTCTCCGGCGAAGAATCCCGCGCAGGCCTATTTCTAGAATTCGGCTTCTTACGTCTATACGGCCACTACCGCCACGACCGCGAAACCAAACGCCTATCCGGCATCGACACAAAAGTCCGTCGTGAAGGTTTTGAATACGGCGCTAAACTTTCATTCTAATTCTTCGCGCTTCTACGCAACGCGCCTCCGACGTAGGAGTTGTAGATCTACTTCTGCTGTATTGAAATAAAATATTTCGCGAACGTAATAAAATTCTTCAGAATATATTTAACACGAAATTAGACTGCATAAAATCAGTCAGGTAAGGTCAGAAGTAATTTTCTATTTTTTAAAATAGATATTCGACAAAAGCATTCCTATCACGCTTTAAAGCTGCTTATCACTCACTCGTGCCGTCATTCCGAATCATCAATAAATTGAGTTTTAAAACCCGTGGTATGTTGCCTCTCAAGTTTGGAGGTCGATATGAATTTGAAGAAGTTAAAGGACAATGAGCTCTTAGAGAATACAAAACATTTGGTACAAAATGAGCGAGATGTGCTCCGTGAAATCCTTCATCATTTGCGTGAAGTGGAATCACGCAAACTATTTTCTGATTTGGGTTATTCAAGTTTGTTCGATTACGCGGTTAGAGAGCTTAAGTACGGTGAAGGTCAAGCAGGCCGACGTATTCAGGCGATGAAACTTTTAAACGAGCTTCCTCAACTTGAAAGCAAAATTCAGTCAGGGGAGTTGAGCCTAAGTAATTTGTCACAGGCGCAAAGTTACTTTCGACAGGTTGAGAAAACTCGAGATGGTGAAAGAATGGTCGCAGGTGAAAAGGTGGAGATACTAAATAGACTTGAGAATATCTCTGCACGTGAAGGACAGAAAGTGCTTTTAAATCTTCAACCTGAAATGCCGCTTCCGAAAGAGCGGATCCGACCCGTGACTGAGCCGCATGACGAAGTTAAGTTTGTTATGGACGCTAAATTAAAAGAGGAACTTGAAGTTTTTAAGTCGTTACTAGGTCCGAGCAGCCAGCATCTCAGTTTCGCAGAGCTCATCGGTGAGCTCACGTCAGTTGGGATTCAAGCGCTTAAACAGAAAAGGTTCGGCAAAAAAGAGTCACTCATACGCAAAAGGTCGATCCAACTCCTGCGCCGGAGTCGCATGGCGTAAACCCTTCTGGGTCGGAGTTGCACGGCGTAACCCCTCCTGCGCCGGAGTCGCATGGCGGAAAACTTACGGCGATCTCAAGAGCTCTTAAGTTTCAGATTTGGCAGAGGGATGAAGGTAAATGCGTGCTTTGTTCGTCTCGACACAACCTCAATTACGATCATATCCATCCAAAAGCACTTGGTGGCGAGAACAGTTTGGAGAACCTGCGGCTTTTATGCTTTCACTGCAACCAGCGTCGCGCGATGAAAACATTTAAAGGAGTTCAGCTCCCAAGTCGGATTTAGAAGTATGCAATTGGACTGGCAGTAGGGATAAAGAAATTTCCTAGCTTGCGGGCGACAAAAGAAAAGAAAAGAAAAGAAAAGAAAAGAGCTGAGGCCATATTTATTTCACGTTCATAGAACTAGCGAAGCTCTAACCAGTACCTGCGGACAGTTTCATTCGTTTTTTCGTCGAAAAATTTGTTTTCGAGTTGGCCGCCGA
>CAZDFM010000002.1:8050-17640 GCA_964504465.1 uncultured Pseudobdellovibrionaceae bacterium
CGGACAGTTTCATTCGTTTTTTCGTCGAAAAATTTGTTTTCGAGTTGGCCGCCGAAGAGTTCGATGAGTTTCCATGAGGATTTGTTTTCTTCGTCGCAGGTGATGAGGATTTTTGTGAGGGCTAACCGTTGTTTGCAGAAGGTGAGAGCTTCTCTGATCATTTCGCGGGCGTAGCCTTTGCCTCGAAACTTTGGAGCGACCGCGTAGCCGATGTGGCCGCCGCGAAGTAATAGGTTTTCGTTCAGTGTGTGGCGGATGCTGATGCGGCCGACGATAACCGGGCCGAGAAAGCCATAGAGCATCGTGTGAGGGACAAAGCCTTCAGGCAGGTTCACACCTTGATGATCGTCGCGAAGCCGCTCAAGCATGGCTTCGAACTTCATGCCGGGCTTCCAACAGAAAGTGTGCCAGTGAAGGCTTTCGCCTTCCCAAGATTTAACACCTTCAAGAAAGGCGGCTTCATCGCCTTCTCGAAGCTGTCGAATGACAAGCTGCTCAGGTGCAGGGCCCATACTATTTCTTTAAAATTTTAATATCGCCCGCGCGCGAATATGCGGTGATCTTTAGATCGTGTTCGCGTTTTTCTTGGTCGAACTCGTTTTGGACAAGGCCGTTGCCTGTCATTGAGGTTGTGAAAACAGTTGCTTGGTCGGGGAGGTTTACTTCGACGTTGCCGCGGCCAAGGTTTACGTTGAGCATTGAAGCGGCTTTGGGGGGCTCGTTGTAGGAGATTAAAATATTTCCGTCGGCGGATTTAAAGAACATGTTGTCGCCGGTTCCGGTGAATTCGATTCCGCCTTGGCCCGTGAGGGATTTGATTTCTTTAAAGTCGCCTTGAATTTTTGCGGAGCCGCTTCCGATCTTTAAATCGAGAGTGCCTTTAACTCCCGTTACATTGACATTTCCCAAGCCCACACGAATCGTGGTTTTAGTTTCTTCAGGTACACTTAAAATAAAATCAGCGCGGCATTCGGTATCTAAGATCCAATTTTGATCATCTGAGATAACGGTGAGTTCATTGCCGACTAATTCAACTTTTGTCACACAGCGATTGCCCCAGCGAGTTTTTTCGATCACCACGCCGGCTTTATCTGTAAGAGAGGCCGCAATGTCGACTCGGCCCATAGAATTATGAATGTTGAGTGATTTAATGTCAGAGGCTTTGAATTCAAAAGTTTCGGTTCCAGTCTGCGCCCATCCGATTGAGGGAACTAAAATCAATAACCCAAGAACCAACTTAACTACTGTCATAAAAAAGCCTCCTGCTTAGAGGCTATTTTAGCTTAAGTGTGGGCTTGGGGGCGAGCTTTTTCAGCTTGGTTTTGCGCTCTTACAACGGAGGTGTCGAAGAGATCTTTTAAGGGTTCAGATTTAAAGGGATTTTCTTGTCCAGCGCCTATCCAAGACTCGGGTGTTTCCATACATAAGAACAGTTTCCACTGCGGGCTATGGGCTTTAAAGCGCGAGATAATCCAGTTAAACATCTCTTGGCGAAGCTCTTGGTCGTAGCGAAGTTTTCCGTCTTTGCCTGGAAACATTTCATGGCGAAGGGCTAGGCTAGAAAGGCCAAAGCGTTCCCGCATTAAATGTCGTTGTTCGGGCTGGTAGCGAAGTCCACCCACGGACATATAGGGAATCTCTTCGGGCTTGAATGATTCGCAAATAGCATCCACAAGTGTGCCGTAACTCATTTGCCACTCGGGATGATAAATGACCGGATCAATATGAAAAGCGACCGCGTAACCGTGATCAAGGCATTTACGAGCGGCCTTCAGGCGTTCTGCTAATGAAGCTGTTCCATGCTCTTCGCTGGACACAATATTTTCGGGATTTAAGGACCAGCTGACGATGACATTTTTGCTAGGCTCACACTCAAGCAGTTGATCGACCAAAGCCGATTTTGTTTTGAACTCTAAAGTCCATTTAGGAAAGTTTTTAAAGAACTCAATCAACTGATGAGAAAACAATGTCAAAGGATCAAGACTCAAGCTGTCGACAACTTCGCCAGTCCCCACACGGAGCGAATGATTCTTCATCGTTTCGCTCATCGACTTAAGCTCATCCAAAGCACGATCGATATTGGTATAAAGAGTCGTGACTGGAGAATTTAAAAAACTTTGAAGGTAACAGTATGAACAATTGAAATCGCATTGCTGCCCCCAATTAAGAACAAAGTAATTACAGCAAGCAAGTCCAGGGCCCGAGCCCGGACACCGTTTAAAAAATTGTCCTTTAAATTCCGTCAGAAACAGATTCTTTTTAGAGCGATCAAACTCTTCTTTGGTTAAGCGAGAGCCCGAACTAGCAAAAGGTCTTCGGCTGACGCGTTCAATCTGCGAAGGTCCAAATAAATCGCGAAAACGAACCGCAAGAGGCGAGTCCCAACTCACATCATCAATATAAACTTTTTCGAATTTGCGGATCAGTTCTTCCATTGAATCGGAGACGCCGGAGTTTGTAGGGCTTGCTCGACTTGGCCAAGACCCTTAATTTTTTTATTTAAATCGCTCAGTGAAGAAACTCGAAATCGAATTTCGATGCCAGCTTGATCACCTTGTCGAATCCACTGAGCCTGAATTTGGCTAGGCCATGGAAGCGAGCGAAGTCCCATTCGGCGAGCTGAGTCTTTTTGCGTCGTTTGTGGAAAGCGCATAAGCTTTAAGTGCTCCACAAAAGCAGCACCTTCCATTGCGGTGCCAGGAATAATTTGCTCCCAAGAAAAACCCATCAAGAAAAGTTCAACCGCAAGTTCTAGAGCTTGGGTGCCTTCAGACTTTGAAAGCTTCCACTCGGGCCAATAATTTAAGAGAGGTTTCACATCCGCAATGCAGACTGCGTTTAAAATTTCGAGTTCACGAGGGCCTAGGCCTTTTTCACTCAGCCAATTTTGAAAAGGTTCAGGGCAGACCGCAATTTTTTCGAAACACTTAATAAGGCTGTCCTGATAGCGAAGCTGATAAAAACCAAACAAACGGATCCAGTCTTCTTCGTGCTCAACCAATCCTGGAATTTTAGCCAGCAACCTATAAAGGCGTGCCAGCTCGACCAATGAAAGTTGCGGATGGCAGGAGTGAAACGCGTCGATAAAAGAGGCCGCAGTTGAACTCGTATCAAATACGAGGCCTTCATCACGTTCAAAGCCCGAAAGTAAATGGAAGTTCCACGCCATTGCAGGAAGTCCCTTGGGCCAAGGCTTTACGGGTTTAAAATCGAGGTCTTTTGCGCATTGCGAAATTAGGATGAGGCTCATGACGGGGAACTAACATAGGTGATGCTTATTGTATACAGGGGATTTGGGATGAATTTAGAGCCATTATAAACCATAATGACGCCATGTCAGATTGGCGAACTAGATCAGAAATGACGGGCGACGTTGCCTTCTTCCTTTATACATCCGAAGAAGTGAGCCGAGACGCCAAAGAGGTTTTCGTTTGGGACTTAGATAAGACCTATCTGGACACGAGCATCGAAAGCTTGTCGGGCATCTTTAAAACGGCTGTTGAAAAAGCCTTTCAGAAAAAAAATGTTCCCGGAACAGGTGCACTCGTTCGAGCCCTGAGAAACTCTTGGCAAGATGTACATTTAGGTCGCGCTGATTTTCCAATTTATTTTATTACGGCCTCTCCGCCGCAAATGGAAAAACGCATTCACGAAAAACTGAACCTCGATGGAATCTATCCTTACGGAGTTTTTTTTAAGGATAACCTTAAGAATTTAAGGCCCTCGCGCTGGCGCAGGCTTCGTCAGCAAGTCGGCTTTAAAGTTCAAGCTTTACTTCAACTCAGAAGCCATTTGTCGGCTGACGTGAGGCAAGTTCTGTGGGGAGATGACTCCGAGTCAGATGCCATTATTTATTCTCTATATTCTGACATCTGTGCAAGACGATACACGGATGAGGATTTAGAGCGAATTCTTAAGAGTTTGCATGTAACGGGTGCTCAGATGGACACGATTTTTGAGCTTCAGTCCGAGCTGCCCGCGCATGATCCAGTTGAGAAAATATATATTAACTTAGCTGCTGATACAGATACTGAGTACTACAGTAAATTTGGACGTAGAACTCTCCCAACCTATAACACTTTTCAAACCGCACTCGATCTTTTTCAAGATAGAAGACTAAACGCAGAACAAGTGGTAAAAGTCGCACAAGACATGCAGGCGAATTTTCATTTTACTCGTGATGAGCTTGAGAAATCCTTGGACGATTTAATTCGTAGGCCTACACTTGCGGCAGAGACATTAAGCGAGATTATGCCTTCACTTAAAGATAACCAAATCATCCATAAATCCTACGAACCAGCGGCGCCTCCTAAAAGCGTCTCCTCGCGCGTAGGAAGTCGAGTCTTTGAACTTGAAGGCGCAACCGAACCTTGGATCGCTGAGGCGATCGATTACTTAAGAGAGTATCGCTAATGAAGCACTGGGTTTTTGATTTAGATGGCACTTTGGTAGATTCGGTCGGACATTACGGCGTAAAGCTCGAAAAAATTTTTAATCTCTTCAGCCTTAAATTTACCAACGAGGATTTGCTAAGAAGCCGCAATTATTTTGATGTTCTCGAGTTTTTCTCACTCTACCTTGAGGCTCCAAAAGCTGAAGAAGCTTGTCGGATTCTGCAAAAGATCAGCATCGAAATGGCCCCACAAGTGAATGCGTTTCCCGGAATCGCCGACTTGCTTAGTCTATTAGAGCAAAAAGGCGCACACTTAAGTATTTGGACAGGGCGAGACATGGCGTCGGGACAAAGTATTCTTCAGCACACGGGCCTAGCGAAATTTTTTAAACATGTGGTGAGCTGCACCTGTGTAACAAAAACCAAACCTGATCCAGAAGGTTTGCAAAAGCTTCTTAATCTGACGCAATTCAAAAATCATGAAACCTTGATGATCGGCGATCACGCTTTTGACGTACGCGGTGCTAACGCCCTCGGTGTTAAAGCGCTGAGTGTCAGCTGGGGAGAAGAGGGTTCACACCCTTTACAAGCCGAATCAGCAGAACATTTCTTTAAAATTGCCGATTTACATAAATGGGCTGAAAATATTTAACTGTTGAATCACACCGTTATGAAGATAGCTGCAATTTGGTGTGCAATTCTTCATTCTAACTTGAGTTGACTAGACCCCAAATATATTTCATTTTGTTCCAAACAAAATTAGCTTATATTTTGTTTTCGAATACAACTTGTTGTTAAATCCTAGCGAGGAAGCGAATCGTGATTCAATTCAGAAAAATTCTCTCATCAATTGTCGCAATTGGATTTGTTGGCCTTCTGAATGTTGAAGTTTCCTTTGCCCAGCCCTCGCGTAATCCGAGCGAAAACTTTCGGGACCTTGCACAGCTCAATACGAGCGAAGTTTCTCATTTAAAAGATAGAACTCTTGAAAAAAGATGTCTTATGATTGGAACGGGCGTGGGTTTGAGCCTCGTTGCCGCAGGTCTCTGGCTCGTCTTTAGAGATCGAAAGCTAGAAAAAGATTCTTAATCAAATAGAAGCGGATAGCTACGAGTGATCGTAGGTCCTTTGAATGCTCTAAACTGCGTCCGCTGAAATACCGAAAGCACACAGGTCTGAAAGCTTGGGTTATTCAGCTCTGACGAGATCGCCTGCACATCTTGAATTTTTCCGCTTGGGAGAATGCTTATGCCAACAAGGATTTTGCCCTGAGAGGGAAGGTTTTCGCGTAAGGCATTTGTCTGGCAACGTTCAAAATGTAAACGCTGGTTCGCGAGGACTTGATCAATTTCTTCGTTACTTAAAGTCTGCGGAAGTTCTGCATTGGCTTCACCATTGTTTGCCACAGGAACAGGGGTGGCAGCTTTAGGTGATTCGTTTTCGTCTTCTTGTGATTCGACCTCTGCACCAGCTTTAGTTGGAATAAACTCGGGAGCCTTGATGGTGAGGTGATAGCTGTCAGAGTACACATTGCCTTCTGGATAAATCAACTTTCGGTTTTGTTGAACAAAGACCTGACCTCGCTGGCCGGCACGTACCATTTTATAGGAGCCCGCAATCACATGGATATAAGTTGGCGCTTTGGCTTCGGTTCCCCAGGCTTCAAATAAAAGTTTAGAGTCGGGCGCGACTTCGAGTTCATAACCAGATGGTAGCTTTACAGTGACTTGTCCGCCTGGCTGAGTCTCAAGTAAATCCAGGTGGTAAACCTCAAATTCTTTGTCTGTCAGCATTCGGGGAATAGTCGAACCAAAAGGAAGAACGCTCACAGAGCCGCGAACGTTATCAAGTAAAGCTAAGCTTTCGCCAACTGCTACAGTTTCAGTCGGCGCAATATCTTTAAAGTTGTGATGGATGACTAACCCAATTCCTAATCCAAAGATGATGAGAATAAGGGGGAGAAAACGATTTCTCAACGTAACTACTTAGCTTCACTCTCTGTAGTTGCAGCAGGAGCTGTATCAACCGCACCAGCTCCATTGTTTTCAACAGGAGGCGCGTCTTCTTGAGCTTTTTGTGCAGGAATCGCAGGTGAATCGATCGGTGCAGGTTGGGTAGTGCCATCAACAGGAACTGTTGGAGTGGCCATGTCATCCATGATCGAACTTGTATTATGTGAAGTTAAATAGGTGAGTGTGATGCAAGTGACCGCGAACAAAATTGCGAGCCATTTAGTAGTAGAAGTCAAAAAGTTACCTGCTCCGGTTGAGCCGAAAAGGCTGTTAGATCCGCCTCCGCCTCCGCCAAAAACTCCAGCGGCTCCCCCTTTTGGATCTTGCAATAAAACGAATAGGACCAAACCAAGGGCGATAATTACGTGTACGATGGCGACAAACGTGAGCATTTTTATTCCTCCAAGACGCCGCAGTATAAGTTCGAGGGATGGGGGGCGGTCAACTTCTTACTTTGACCAAAGCTCGAAAAGAAGGCGCAATTAGGAAGTTTTTTTAGCTCCACGAGGGGGCAAAAAAGGAATCGGTTTTGCGGGGCTGTTCTCAAGCCAGAAATCTTTCAAACCGACCTGATTTTCATTACTTAGAACAAGGCTCACGACATGCGAAACAATCTCAATAAACCGAATTTCATTGTCAGATAAAGTTTCTTTTTCGGGCGGCAGGCGCAAAGAAATTACGCCAAAAGCTTGCGCCGCTCTAAAGATCGGGCAGACCACCATAGAATTAAAGTTCACATCATGGAGCAATTTTTTAATGCTTTTTAATTGGGCACTTTGCTCAATATTTTCAATCGCAATGAGTTGGCCTGTGTTGAGGACATTCAAAACTTCTGGATACTTATTTAAGTCTAAACGAATACCAGAGGCTTCTTTATTGTCGTTACTCGCCACCACAACGCCTTCAACTTGATCAAGACAGTTGATGATTGAACACCTAACACCATTCACTTTCATGCTCACCATACGCGTGAGATTAAAAAGTTTGTCCTGAATACTTGAGGGTGTGTTGGCCTGTCTTAAAACGAGGTCAGTGAGATGCAACATAAGACTTGCTTCGTCGACTTTCGTAAACTCTTTTTGCGAGAGGTCTTTGAGATGCCGGTACCCACGGCAATGAAAAATCAAACGCTTTAAAACGTCATCATGCTTAAAAGGTTTTACGAGGTAATCTTTTGCGCCTCTTCGAAAGGCTTCCGTCACATTGGATCTATTGTTATGCCCCGACATAACAATCACATTGATAAAGTGATGTCTCAGGCGATGCTCATTTTTTACGTGATCCATTAAGGCCATCGCGTTTTGTTCGGGGAGCATAAGATCAGCCAAGACAAACTTAGGCTTCCAATCATTGATGATATTAATGGCTTCTGTCCCATTGTGGGTAATTCGGGCATCAAACCCACGATCCGAAATATAATCGGCTAGCCTTCGCGAAAGCTGGTTATCATCGTCGGCGATAAGGACTTTAATTTTTTCGATCTTTGCCATTGTCTACTTATCGGTAAACACAGGCATAATATGAGATTGATGCAATGCGTTTTTGACGGCCCGTGAGGCTGAGCTATAAGAGGAGTGACTATTAGCTTAAAAAAGCTGAGAAAGAGATATGTTTATCGTATTTGAAGGCCTGGATGGTTCGGGCAAATCCACATTGATTAAGTCTTTTGGCCAATGGATCGCTCAAAAGGGCCGCGATTATATTGTAACTCGCGAACCCGGTGGTTCTCCACTAGGGGATGAGATCCGGCATCTCTTGCTGAGAAAAGATGGAGACGCTCCGGTTCCTCGCGCCGAACTTTTACTTTATCAAGCGGGCCGGGCACAACACGTTGAAAAAACCATTAAGCCCGCTCTCGATCGAGGCAGTTGGGTTTTATGTGATCGCTATACTGCAAGCTCGCTTGCGTTTCAGTGCGGTGGACGTTTTCTTGATGACAAACAAATTCGATGGCTGAACGATTATGCGACTCAAGGTTTAGAACCTGACTTGTATGTTTTAATTGACCTGCCAGTTGAAGTTTCTCGGCAAAGACAAAACCAGCGTGAGCTACAGTTGGGCCAAGAAGCAGATCGCTTTGAATCCGAAAAAGATCAGTTTCACGAAAACGTTCGCAATTACTATTTGAAAATCGCAAAAGAAAAAGCGCCACCATGGCTTGTGATTGATGGACGCCTTAAGCCCGACGAGATTTTTAATAAGCTTAAAGATCATCTTATTCAGTCAAAGAAGTTGGTGTAATGCAAACTCTTGGTGAAAGCTCTCTTTTAACTAAATTAGTGGGACACCAAAACCAACAATCTCTTTGGCTAAAAGCTTTCGAGAATCGGCATTTGCCGCACGCCTTTTTGTTTGTTGGCCCCGCCGGTGTGGGCAAAAAAACCGCAGCCCTCGCTTTTGCACAAAAACTTATTTGCCCGCAAGGCGGCTGTGGAACCTGTGCGGCTTGCACCCGAGTTGCAAATTCTGCAAGCGAAAGCCTCTTTGTCGTAGAGGCCGAAGAGCGACAAATTAAAATCGAACAGGCCAAAGAAGTAATTAAATTTCTCTCTCTGCGTTCCGCATCTTCGTCTCAAGTCGTCATTATTGATGAAGCAGATAAACTCAATCCCCAGGCGGCGAATGCCCTGCTTAAAGTCATTGAAGAACCGCCTGAGGGCAGTTTCTTTTTTCTGATCGCACCTTCTGAAGGAAGTATTCTTCCTACGCTGCGTTCGCGCTGCCAAGTGATGCGTTTTTCAAGTCTCACTGAGAATGAACTCTCGATTCTTACTAAAACAGACCTCAGTGATTGGCGGGTTTCAGCCAGCCAAGGTAGCCTTGATACCTTTGAGCAACTTTCAGATCCCGATTTAAAAGACCTACGTGGTGAAGCTTTTAATTACCTCGAAAGCCTTCTGTTAGGAAAAGGCGAAAATGAAGACAATCATTTTGCAGAGCTTTTTAAAAAACGCCAAGAAGCCGGCGTTTTGATCGGTTTTTGGAAACAAATCCTTCGAGATATTCGAGTGGCTCAAGTGGGCGGCACCTCACTCGTTCATAAAGATTTTAAGTCTTTTATTGACCAAGCATTGGGACTCCCAAGTTTTTTCATAGATGAGGTTTACCAGCTTTGCGTGCAATTAGAAAAAGATTGGGATGCTAATGTGGATCGGCAAATTCTTCTTGCCGCCTTTGTGATCGAA
>CAZDFM010000003.1:0-17208 GCA_964504465.1 uncultured Pseudobdellovibrionaceae bacterium
ATATCTTTTCCGAACTCAACCATGTTGAGATACTTCTCAAGAATTTCTTGTTTTGTAAATTTGGCCTCAAGTTGATGAGTCAAGTAGGCTTCGCGAAGTTTTCTCCAAATTGATTTGTCTGCCGAGAGAAATGCGTTCTTTGCGAGTTGCTGAGTCAGTGTTGACCCGCCACGACTGTATTCTTGTGTGCTAATGTTTTTTTCTAAGCTGGCTTGAAGTTCGAACCAGTCAAATCCCGAATGAGAAAAAAAGGCAGCATCTTCAGAGACGACTAAAGCATCTACAAGGTTATCTGCAATACGGCTGACCGGAACATAGTTAGCAGTCCCAGGACATACCTTCACCTGAAACATGGAAGTCGTCATACAACCTTTAAGGGTCGTTACGTCGGGCACACTTAAAACGATCAAGGCTGCAATGCTAATTAAAAGTCCGATGCCTGAAACTATGCAGATAAAAATCAAGAGTGGAATCTTTAAGAGACTTTTCATGAATTTAATAAACCTTGCTCCCGTATCCAGTTCACACTTCGCTCTACGGCTAAGCGTGATGACTGCGGGTTGAGCTTTAACACCTGACGGGCTTTCGTATTATCAAACCAATGAAAAAGGCTGCTCGTCCAGGCATTTTCAGAATTTACCGGACCTTTTTTGCCGATCTTTTCAAGTTGATCGCCCACTTTTCCTAACAGATGGAGTGCAACATTAGGCAAATGTATTGGGGGAGGTTTTACACCTGCAGACTCTGCGATCCATTCGAATAAGGTTTTGATGGTGATATTTTCTCCCGCGAGAATATAGCGTTCGCCACTTACGCCTCGTTCATAACCTGAGATTAATCCCTCGACGACGTCTTCAACGGCGATGACGTTTACTCCACCAGAGGTATAAAACGGAAACTTTCCACGAGCGACCTTGAGCTGAACTTTTCTGCTGCCCTTTTTTGCATCACCCGGACCATAAATGGTAGAAGGGTTAAGCATCACGGCATCAAGTCCTTTCTTTCGGACAGCGTCGATTACCAATTTTTCGGCGGCAAGTTTTGTTTCGAAATATCCCAAGTTAAGTCGGTGAAGATTAAACTCTGACTTCTCATTTAAAGGAGTCTTGCCGTCAAAACTTGCTCCCACTGCTACCACCGAACTCATGTGTACTAGCCTTTTGATGGGGTTCAGTTCGAGAGCTTTTAATAAGTTTTCAGTGCCGCCGATGTTAACTTTATCCATTAATGGCCGCTGGGCTTTAGAGTAACCCACGACTCCGGCTAAATGGTAAACGACTTCACAACCATTCACTGCTGATTTTAACGATTCTAAATCTGTTACATCACCTAATGCGGTTTCATATTTGAGACCTTTCAGTTCAGTGAGGTCGCTATTTTGCCGAGCCAGAATTCGAACGTCGTGCTGTTGTTCGCATAATTTTCGAACCAACCAACTTCCAACAAAACCATTTGCACCGGTGACTAAGACTTTCATGGAGTCTCCTAAACGTTTGCATAAACAAAACTAGACCTCGTTAGCCAGTCTGTCCACTGAACAGAATTTGGAATCAACAATTAAGGGTGATATCCTTTATTTTGAAAATTATCAGTTGAGATTCTATCAGTAAAAAAGGGTGGAGACCATGGCAGCCAACAAGAATTTGCTTCAAAATGTGTATCTGTTTAAAAGCCTTTCGGCCGATCAAATCAGCACAATTAGTGCAGCGGCGACATTAGAGACTTACGGCGCCGGCGAAGATATTTTTGCGCAAGGTGATAAAGCGAAAGCTCTTTATATCGTTAAATATGGATCTGTTCGAATCCTTCAAAAAACTGCTTCGGGCGATTCGATTGAAGTGGCCACTTTGGGAACTGGTTCGCATTTTGGAGAGATGGCATTTGTGGATGGCGAGCCTCGTTCGGCTTCAGCAGCGACTGTTGAAAAATCAGAAATCGTAATTCTAGAATACGAACGACTCAGCAGTATTCTTAAAGGTGACTTCGCAATCGCAACGAGTCTCTATAAAGAGCTTGCTCACTTTCTATGCGGCCGTTTGCGTATCACTACAAATGATTTGAGTTTCGCTCGTGAGAAAAACTTAAGCCATTTCTAAAAGATTTTTGTAGTTAAGACGAATTGAGGATTAATGGATTTTACGACGATTATAGGTATCATCATAGGAGTTGGCGGTATTTTAGCTGGCCATATGATCGAAGGTGGCCACTTCACATCGCTTCTGCAATTTGCCGCTGGAATTATCGTACTCGGTGGTACTTTGGGCGCTACAATCGTAGCGAACACTTCAGAAGATCTAAAGCTCTCGCTTCAGTATTTAAGATCGGTCTTTGTAAAACCCAATGCACAACTTCATAAAGAGATCGCACAACAAATTTCTGAATCGGCCCAGCTCGTAAGAAAAGAATCCGTACTTTCGTTAGAAAAACGTATTCCAACGTTCGGTAACGCTTATATGCGAACTATTTTTCGATTCATTATCGACGGTATTGATCCGGCTACCTTAAGAGATGTATTTGAAAATGAAATCTATCTTGAGGAGAGCCGAAAAATGCGTGCGGCGAAAGTTTGGTCTGATGCCGGAGGCTTCGCTCCCACTGTTGGTATTTTGGGAGCAGTATTAGGCTTAATTCACGTGATGGCCAATTTGGCAGACACTTCAGCTTTAGGGCAAGGGATTGCGGTTGCGTTTGTAGCCACTATTTATGGAGTGGGATCGGCAAACCTATTTTTTATACCGATCTCAAATAAAATCAAACGCAGAATCAAACAAGAAATGGAACTAAAGCACATGATTTTAGAGGGTGCAGTTTCGATTCTTGCAGGACTTAATCCTTATATTATCGAAGAAAAGATGCGCAGCTACACGGGCGAAGCTGAAGCTCCAGACGCCAATGCGTGAGAGGTTAAGTCGTGAAGCTTAGACGGCAAATAGAAGAAGAGCCAGAAAACCACGACAGGTGGCTCGTGTCGTATGCTGACTTTATCACTTTGCTTTTTGCATTTTTCACTGTCCTCTACGCAACATCTGAACGCGACCTAGAAAAAACTAAAGAGTTCCAAGAATCCGTAAAGCAGTATCTTGTAAAAGCTGGCGCATTTGGTGGCAGTGGAGATCAAGTTAACCAAGGTGAAAAATATAATTCACCAATTGAGCCTCCAATTAAAACATTTCAGTCAGCTCCGACAGGGGCCCGAGAACTCCAAGCTAAAATTACGAGTTTGATCGAAGCCCAAATGACACAAGAACAAATAGATAAAATGATTCTGGATATTTCATCTGACGATTACGGTGCACGAGTTGTATTAGCCGGGGATCAAGTTTTTGAAATTGGAAATGCCAAAATGAAAGTCACGGCGTTTCCGGTTTTAAATCTATTGACCGGAATTTTGTTAAATCTTAATCAACGAGTGGTAGTTGAAGGACATAGTCAGGTGGGAACCGCTGCCGAAGCACGCCAGCTTTCCTCACTGCGGAGCAACCAGCTGATTAAGTTTTTCTTGAGAAAAGCGCCGGAGAAAGATGATCAGTTTATTTCGATCGCTTTAGGAAACCAACGGCCTTTAAATGAAAAAGGATCCGGTGCTTCTCCTCGCTTCAATGAGCGGATCGAAGTTCGGATCCTTTCGGACGACAGTCCATTCTAAGTTACCTTAAGAAGGTATTTTTTTAACCGCGAATAATCTTAACAGACTTCATCACAACTGGAACTTTCGGACGATCCATCGAACCAGTCTCAGTTTTGCCGATTTTTTGAACCACATCAAGACCTTCAACAACTTCACCAAAGACAGTGTGCATATTGTCTAAGTGGGGAGTCGCACCAAGTGTAATAAAAAACTGGCTACCGTT
Source organism: uncultured Pseudobdellovibrionaceae bacterium (assembly GCA_964504465.1). Lineage (GTDB taxonomy): Bacteria > Bdellovibrionota > Bdellovibrionia > Bdellovibrionales > UBA1609 > CAZDFM01. The sequence goes on from CAZDFM010000003.1 coordinate 3,852, forward strand.
TGTGTTGGGCCCAGCATTGGCCATAGAAAGAATACCGGCCTTGTTATGTCTGGCGCTGGGGTTAAATTCATCTTTGAACTGGTAACCCGGGCCGCCGGTTCCAGTGCCTAATGGGCATCCGCCCTGAATCATAAATCCAGAAATTACACGATGAAAATTTAATCCATCATAATAAGGGCGTTTAACTTTTTCGCCAGATTTGGGATCAGTAAATTCTTTTGTTCCTTCTGCAAGCTCAGCAAAGTTATCGACCGTGTTAGGGGCATATTCGTTGAACAATTTAATTTTAACATTTCCAAGTGCTTTATCGCCTTGAACGATTTCGAGTACTGCAAACATGGGCTTTCCTTTTTTAGTAGCCGCTTTTTTATCAGCGGGTTTTGTGGCTGTAGTTTTTTTGGCGTCGGCTTTTTTATCAGCGGGTTTTGTGGCTGAGTCGGCCTCAGTAGTCGCAGCTTTCGGAGCAGACTTTGGGGCCGTTTCCTGTGCTTCAGCTGCTGAAAAGTTAAGGGCTAAGGATAAAATAACGAGAGACAAGAGTTTAGTCATGGCGGCTCCTCACGGGTAAGTGAAGGCAAAAACTATAGCTAGGACCAAATAGGGTCAAGGATTTTAATGTTATCTTCATTTTGCTTCAGAAGTTCGAAGATATAAGCCTCGAGATCATTCTTCTCCAAAGCTAAGACTTTTGAAAGCTTCGCTTTATGCAGAGGATCCGTAGGAATTTTCAGAGAATCTGATTGCTGAATCAGCTTTATCATTTGCTCTACAGTCCTTAACTCAAGGTAACATTTTTTTAGCTTAAGAAGCTGGGGGTTATTATTCTGTTGAACAATATCATCCAGCTGTAGATCTGTTCGAGTATTTGAAGTGACGAGCTTGGTTGAAAGCAAGATGGTCTGCACGCAGAGTTCTGTATCGATGAGACCTCCACGCGAATATTTAATATTGATTTCGCTCAAAGTAGTTAGAGGAGTGGTCAGCTTTTCTCGAATGGCTCGAAGTTCAGCGAGTTCATCACTTGCAAGTCCTCGTTCTATAAGTGTCTTGTTAGTCCAATCTGGAGAGTTCAAAAAGCGCGCCCTCAGATAGCTTTGACGTTGCCAGCCTTCGGCTTGCGTAAGTAAAAACTCGTTAAGAGAATCTGCTTTTACGATAAGCGGCCCTGCGGTGCCAGAAGGTCTTAAGCGAAGATCAAGTCCGTAGAGGCGCCCACCACGGTGAGGGTCTTGTAGCCGCGAAATAAATCGTTTTGCAATTTTAAAGTCTTTTTCGTCAGGCGACTTAGTTGTTACGAAGATAAAATCGAGATCTGATCTCAGACCTAAATCTTGTCCACCCCACTTACCAAGACATAAGATGTCGAGGTCCGAATCTGCCGCGATCAATTGCTTAAGCTGCAAAAGTAAATGTTTACAAATTCTGTCCGCAGTAAGGGAGAGATTAGAAAATAGATTCTCTAAATTGTGTGCGCGCAAAAATTCGAGCGCACAAATAAATTCTGAAAGAAGTTTATTTTCGGCCATCTCATCGAGCATCTGATCAAAATCTTCAGAGAAGGGTTCTTGTGTTCGAAGCAAAAGGCTATCAACCAGCTCGGGCCGCGAGCAAAGTACTTGGCTCAGGTAAGGAGAAACTGAGAACAAAAGAGCTAAGTCTTTTAGCAATTGTTCTTCACGAATCAGCAGAGAATAGAAGCTCGATTTTGCCCGCGTCGCTTTGATAAAGTCGAGCAGAAAGCCAAGTCCCATATCGACATCTAAAGCAGCTTCATGAAGGGCCTTTACGACGAAATACAAAAACTCTTGGCGTGCAGTTTCATGCCGGCGGTTTTTTTGAACCAATTTTGTACTTTCAATGAGATTGGGCCATATCTCTTCGCGACTTTGTTTTGAGAATCCTAATTCTTCGAGCCATTGCTTTTGCGCCTCAAGAGTATTCGGAAGGTGAGGGGCTTGAAAGTTAATCTTTCCGAGGAGCGATGAAACGATGCTGTCCACGCGTTGAGTGATTTTTTTCAGATCGTTATATAGTGACGGAGCAATAATTTCTGGCGCTAGAGGCCTTTCTGGTAAGCTGTGAGTTTGGGTATCGCGAACCAGTTGTACTCGATGCTCGAGGTCTCGCAAAAACCAATAAGCCGAAACTAAGAAGTCAGCTTCATCTACAGGCAAGATTTTAAACGATTTCAAAGTCTCTGCGATGAGCGGAATTTGTCGGCTTTGAAGCTGAGGGATCCGGCCCCCATGAATGACCATCAAAGACTGAAGAAAGAGTTCGATATCTCGAATTCCGCCAATCCCTAATTTGAGATTGGCTTCGGGCCTTGAGTCTTTTGCGCGAAGGTTTTGGTGAATCTTTTGTCTCAGGCTTTTCAAGTCTTCGAGCAAGTTGATATCGATAAACTTACGGTATGAAAAGCGTCTTGAGAGATCTTCGACTTCGGCAATGACTTCTGGGTCGCCGCAAATCCCTCGTAGGCGAGTGAGCGCTAAGCGCTCCCAAGGCTCACCTTGGCTCCAGTAATGGTTTTCAAACTGGTCAATGCCAGTGATCATCGATCCTGCGCTGCCCCCTGGTCTCAAATCAAAGTCGACTCGGTAAACGAAACCTTTGGCGGTATTCTCTGAAAGTAGTTTTCTAAAAGCTCTGATTTTACTTTCTAAATCTTCATTACTTGGACCGCGGCAGACTACAATTATGTCGATGTCAGAACTTAAGTTAAGTTCACGGGAGCCTAATTTTCCTAAAGCAAAAAGCGCAAGAGGAGTTGCGGCTAGGCCAACCTGCGACCAAGTTTTAGTAAGAATGCGGTCGGCTTCATCGCTCCAAAGTTGACAGATTACTTCTGTAGAAGCGCTTGAATAAAAAGTATTGAGGGCCGCCGTGAGCCACACAGTATGTCTGGAAAGGCGGATCTCGTCTGAGAAATCCGCAACAGGTGATTTTATTTGTCTAAAATAATTGGCAATAGCAGGAGAAAATCGTGAGGCCTTTTCAATCTCCTCAAGGGAGAAGCTTGTAAGGTCTCTCATCCGGGGTTAGTCCAAATAGGGAGACCATTTTGGCTTAAAGTAGGCTGCATTGTCATAGGTGAGCCGACGTTCGTTAGTTCCATCGGGGCTCACTACATACAGATGATTCATCCCAGTTCGATTGCTTGTAAAAACAATGTGTCGACCGTCAGGAGACCAAGATGGATCTTCATTGTCAGCCGCTTTGCCACTGGGCTTATTGGCATCTGTTAGACGTTTAAGTCCGGTGCCGTCAGCATTCACGACGAAGATATCGAAGTGACCTTTTTCATAACCAGCAAAAGCTATCTTTTTACCATCAGGAGACCAAGAGGGACTTGCATTGTATTTGCCAGCGAACGTAATACGTTTCACACCGCCGCCGCTCGTAGACATAGTGTAAACCATGGGTTGTCCACTGCGATCACTTGAAAAAGCGATTTTTGATCCATCACTGTTAATATTGGGCTCGACGTTCATCGATCCGGCAGGTCCATGAGTGATGCGTTCAATTGATTTTCCATCTGCTGTCATTTTAAAGATGTCTGGATTGCCACCTTGGGAAAGGGTTATGAGCAAGTGACGGCCATCTGGAAAAAAATTGGCTCCTGAGTTCATACCTGCACGGTAAGAAACTAAGAAGCGCTTGCCATTGGTAAGGTCATACATAAAGAGATCAGCATTTCGAGTCTTGGCTTTTGAATGATAAGCGTAGGCAGTATAAGCCACTTTTTTCCCGTCAGGTGACCAAGCAGGAGAAAGAGCTATAGATTTGTGTTCTGAAATGCGAGTCGAATTGGCGCCATCCCAATCCATAACGTAGATTTCTTTGCTGCCGACTCCACCTTTTTGGACAGAAGCAACAACACGCGTGTTGAACATCCCGCGTTTACCTGTGAGAGCTTTCATGACGTCGTCAGAAAAGGTATGCGCCATCTTTCTCACTGCATCTTGGCCGCCTTCATAGGTTTTGCCAAAAATGAGTTTCGCGCGAGGAACATGGTAAACGTAAACTTCAAATGAAACTTTACTACCAGAAACGGAATAACCGCCACGGATAAGAAATTCGGTTCCGATGCTTGTCCAGCTTTTGTAATCAAAACCCTTTGGATCGCCTGGCGCTGGCTTCAAGCCAGTTTTTGAAGTCTCTTCCAAAAAAGCATCAGGCTTAATAAAGGTGAAAAATCCTGATACAGTTAGATCATTTGTGATTGTCGTAAAAAGAGTTTGGCCAGCATCAATGTGTTTTTTGTTAGACGGACTAGTTCCAAAATAATGAAGTGAAGGAAAAGCCAATAAGCTTTTCTTTACAGTTGCCTCGCCCACATTAATATAAATATCGTCCGCTGCAACTCGAGTTGGTGATCCTATGATTACCAAAAGACTGCAAACTAGGCTCAAAAATCCTAAAAATATTTTTTGCATACGAACTCCTTACTTTGGAAAGTTTAACACAAATCCTCGAGTCGCGAGGACATTCTTTAAACGATCGGGTGGTGGTGGAAGTGGTGATGATTTTTCAAGTGTCGAGAGAGCAGCATCGTCGAACGATTCATTGCCCGATGAAGTTTCGACTGTCTTCTTTACGATGTATCCGCGCTCGTCAATCATGACTCGGACTTGGGCTCTTAAGTTTGCATCTTCAAGCCACTTTGGAATATCCCAGTGCGCGCGAATTTTATTTTCAATATCAGAAAGATATCTGTCGAATTCAATTTGTGACAACCCGGTCAGGCTGTTTCCTTCAGATAAAACGTTACCTTTAAATTCCGTAGGGGCAGCTTCGCCTTCAGCGTCTTTCTTTTTCGCCTTTAACTTTTCAATGGCTTGCATTGCTTTTAGCCGGTTGAGCGCTTCTTGCTGTTCAGCTTTGGTTTTTTTTAAGCTTACTCTTGGATCGGGGACTTTTACTTGAGGTGCCACCTTTTCTGGAACAGGAGCTGCGGCCTCTTTTGGTTTCTCGACTACTGGTGCTTTTTTAGGAGTGGGAGGAGCTGCTTCACTTGGAATAGTTTTTGGCACCTCCTTGTCAGGAAGAGCGACCATATCTACACGAATCGCAGATCGAATTTCTATTGGGTCAGAGGGAAAAACGAATGCGCGTACAGTAAAGAAAACGATCAAACAGATATGTAATCCGAAGGAGATGACTACGAAACGATTAAATGGGTCACGCGTTGCAGTGGATCGAATCGTGTTCACGGGCCAGACTTCGGAACTGTTATCAAACCGATCGAGTAGATGCCAGCAGATCTCACTTCACCCATCGCTTCGGCCACGTAACCGTAGTCGACTTGCTTATCAGCTTGAATGTAAATTTGTTTGTTTTTTCGAGTCTCAAAAATGGCTTTTAACTTCTTAGAAAGTTGATTCATGGCGATCTCTGTGCCGCCAGCAATCACTTTCTTATTTTTCTTAATGACCAAAATAAAAGGTTCGTCATTCGTACTTACGCCAGTGCTAGCGGTTTCGGGCAGCTCGACATCCAGACCTTGCTGCATCATCGGGGCTGTCACCATAAAGATAATAAGTAATACAAGCATAACGTCGACAAATGGAGTGACGTTAATTTCGCTCATAACTACTCGAGAACCTTTAGATGAACCGCTCATTCCCATTTTCAGTTGTCCTTAAAGAAATTTCTTTTTGCGATATTTAAGAAGTCAGACGCAAAGTTATTCAGCGCCAATTCTTGTTTCTTAATATTAGAAATGTAGATGTTGTATCCAACGGTTGCAGGGATGGCTGCAAACAAACCAATTCCTGTCGCAATTAGCGCCTCAGAAATTCCGGGAGCAACCACTGCGAGACTCGCCAATCCAGTTGCGCCGATTTTTTGGAAGGCGCCCATAATTCCCCAAACTGTACCAAAGAGGCCGATGAAAGGGCCTGTGCTTCCGGTAGTTGCAAGAAAGCTTAAACGCGATTCTAAAACAGCAACTTCTGAATCAATCGCTTTTTTAAGAGCCCGCTCTAAGTTATCGAGACCTGAAAGCATTGGTGCTTGGCCGTCAGCTTTTGCGTGAGCTAAATTGGAATCGGCAATTTTTCGCAACTCTAAATAACCTGCTCGAAATACTCGGGCCATTCCGCTCGTAGAATGATCTTTAATCGATTCAAAGATGTCATCTAATGAACTCGCCTTCCAAAATGCATCTTCAAAAGGCTGATCTGCAGCTTGTGCAGCTTGGAATTGCTTCTTCTTCGAAATAATAATCGCCCATGAGTAGACCGACATTCCGACCAAAATAAGAAGAGTGAATTGAACAATAATATTGGCCGAGGCAATGGCATGCCAGGCGCCAGTATTAACACCTACAGAAACTTCGCTCGCAGCGTACGCATAATTAATCATATATAGAGGCTAAACGGATAAGTGCTGGAGGGCAACTTCTGCTGCGTTATCGAACTTGAATTTGTGTAGCGTATTTCTCGAGCTGTTCGCGTGAGTTACTAACTAGACCTTGTAACTGAAAACTCGAATCCGAAAGTAGAGCCTGATTAGAGTTTTCATCACTGCCAGATAATTCGAACACGACTGGGAGTTTTCGTCGCATCAGCTCGGCTCGCATACGCTGAGTAAAAACCTTCTGGCCTAAAACTTCAGCAGGCCCATAAAAAATATCGGACCAAAGACTTCCAATGCTTTCTAAAAACAAACTTTCAAGCATAAGAAACTGGTTTAAAGTAGAGGGGTCATTTGCATAAAGCCATTCGGGCTGAGCATCTCTTAATTTTTTTCCGAATTGTTTGACCGGGCTGCTTGCGATGACAGTTTTATTCGATGTTTCCGGAAACGCATTCACAATCTCTTTCACGTAATAAGGATCTTTTTCGATCAAATTGATCCAAACATTCCGTTCGCCCAATATTTCAATCACCTCTTTGAGTTCGACCGGAGCTTTTTCTGGCCAAAGGTCCTGAACCTCTCCGAAACTCAACGCTTGAACGGCGCGTTTACCGGTAGGGTGCTCAACCCATTCAACTGGAGTCAAAAGCCAGTGCCCATCAGTCGTACGACGAAAGTCCAGCAAGGGGATGTAGTTCGCGTCTTTAAAGTTCGCTTCGTACCAACTTCGAAACCCGGTTTGCGTCGGGTGCGAATCCTCAATTTTTAAGACCAACCAGGGTTTTTTCGTGAGTAATGGATGATCAACTGTACTGTGCTGCTGAATTTGGCCCAAGAAACGCAACCAAAATACGGTCATCGTGAGCAGGAGTATTGTACTGCAAGTTATTATCAGCAAGCGAACAAGGGCAGATTTCATTTTGGGCAACCTATTGGAATAGCAGGCGAAAGTCTATACATTCTGATTTTCAGCTTTCGAGTAATCTACGCTAAAAAAAGACGTATTTAGTTGATTTTCGCTTGGTTTTAACTTAGTTATCATGTACCCCTAGCACGAAATCACTTGTAACGAAAACAGCTAGTTAGCATTCAATTTTGCGTCGGAGCTCGCCTTGAACCGGATCAATCGAAAACTCGAATATGCCCTGATGGCTCTGAAACTTATGAGTTCAAAGGTCCCGGGCGAATTAACTACGGCAAAAGAAGTCGTAGATGTTACGGGCAGTCCATTTGATGCAACCGCGCGAGTGCTTCAAGTTTTAGCTAATAAAGGTTTATTAAAATCAGAGCAAGGCGCTTACGGCGGTTACTTAATTGTTCGCGATCTAAGCAAAGTTTCGTTTCACGAATTAGGCGAAATGATTTTAGGACCTGTCGGAGTGGCGAAATGCATTCATAGTGCTAATGCCTGCGACATGATGAACACCTGCAATATTTTAGCTCCCGTTGCTGTCCTTAATAAAAAAATTGTCGAGTTTTATAAAACTCTCAGCTTGGCTGAACTTCTGAAGGTAAAGGAATCCGCAAAAGAGTCTACCAAAGACCATGGGCGCGAAGTTTCTAAAAACTTTTCAGAGCGCCATGGGTTAGGTTTGTAATGAAGATTCAAGAAGGTTCGGCTTTAACAAATGATTATAAATACGGTTTCGTCACCGATATCGAGGCTGATGCTTTACCCAAAGGCCTCAATGAAGATGTTATTCGTGCGATCTCGAAACGAAAAGATGAGCCCGAATGGATGCTCGAGCAAAGACTGAAGGCTTATAAGCACTGGTTGACCATGACGGAGCCTGATTGGGCAGAACTCAATTACCCAGTAATTGATTACCAAGATATTAGTTACTACTCCGCGCCTAAAAAGAAAAAGCAGCCGGCAGGGACTTTAGAAGAAATCGACCCCGAACTCTTAAAAACATTTGAGAGGCTCGGCATCCCGCTTACCGAGCAAAAAAGAATTTCAGGTGTCGCGGTGGATGCAGTTTTTGACAGCGTATCGGTAGGAACTACACATAAAGACATCCTCGAAAAACACGGGGTCGTATTCTGTTCGATATCTGAGGCAATTAAGACTCACGCAGATGTAGTGAAAAAGTACTTTGGCTCAGTTGTTCCTTATGCAGACAATTATTTTGCGGCGCTAAACGCGGCGGTATTTACCGATGGTTCGTTCGTCTATATTCCTAAAGGTGTTCGTTGCCCGCTAGATCTGTCTACGTATTTTAGAATCAACGCCGAGGAGACCGGTCAATTTGAGCGCACTTTGATCGTTGCCGAAGAGGGAAGTTTTGTTAATTACCTTGAAGGTTGCACGGCTCCCATGCGTGATACAAATCAGCTACATGCAGCTGTCGTTGAGCTTGTTGCAATGGATGATGCCGAAATTAAGTATTCTACGGTGCAGAATTGGTATGCCGGAGACAAAGAGGGTCGCGGAGGAATTTATAACTTCGTTACCAAAAGAGGAAAATGTCTCGGTAAACGTTCTAAAATTTCATGGACACAAGTTGAAGCCGGCTCTGCAATTACTTGGAAGTATCCAAGTTGTATTTTGCAGGGAGACGACTCTTCAGGCGCGTTCTATTCGGTTGCGCTCACGCACGACCGCATGCAAGCCGATACCGGCACTAAAATGATCCATATTGGTAAACGCACAAAAAGCACAATTCTATCAAAAGGAATTTCAGCGGATCAGTCAGTTAACAGTTACCGCGGACAAGTTAAAATTCTTCCCACCGCAGAAGGTGCAAGAAATTATTCACAGTGCGACTCGATGCTGGTTGGCAGTTTGAGCGGTGCAAACACCTTTCCGTACATTGAAGTAAAAAATCCGACTGCGACCGTCGAACATGAAGCCTCAACTTCGAGGATAAGTGAAGAGCAAATGTTTTATTTAACTTCGCGAGGTCTCTCGAGCGAAGATGCAATTTCGATTTTAGTGAATGGCTTTTGTAAAGACGTGTTTAAACAGTTGCCTCTCGAGTTTTCGGTTGAAGCGGTAAAACTTATTGAAATGAAGCTTGAGAACAGCATCGGGTAAAGACTGGTAAAAATTGAATAGGAAAAGTGATGTTAGAAGTAAAAGATTTATTTGCAGAAGTCGAAGGTAAAGAAGTTCTTAAAGGACTTAACCTAAGTGTTCGCGCGGGCGAAACCCATGCGATCATGGGCCCTAACGGCTCAGGAAAAAGTTCACTTTCAAAAGTTATTGCGGGTCACCCCAGCTATAAAGTTAAGAGCGGAAGCGTAAAATACGATATCAACTTTGAAATGCGTGACCTTTTAGATATGCCGCCGGACCAGCGAGCTAAAGAAGGAATCTTTTTAGCGTTTCAATATCCAGTCGAAGTTCCCGGAGTTTCTAACCTCAGCTTTTTGCATGCTTCGTATAATTCAGTTTGTAAACACCACGGAATTGCAGAAATGTCGCTTTCTGATTTTGAACGCTTTGTTGCTGAAAAATCCAAACTTGTAGACCTCAATCCGTCATTTTTGCAGCGTCCAGTTAATCAGGGCTTTTCGGGTGGCGAGAAAAAACGAAACGAGATTTTGCAAATGGCTATCTTGAATCCGCGTTTGTCGTTCTTAGACGAAACCGATTCAGGTTTAGATATTGATTCCTTAAAAATAGTAGCTTCTGGCGTGAACAAATTAAAAAAGAAAGATAATGCGATTGTTTTAATCACACATTATCAAAGATTGCTCGATTACATTAAGCCTGACTTTGTGCACGTTCTGTCTGAGGGACAAATAATTGAAACGGGAGACAGCTCACTTGCATTGAAGCTTGAGGCTAAAGGATATGATTGGTTAATCAACCGAGAGGCACAGAAGTGAATTCCGAAAGCGCGTGGATTCAAAATTTAGGGCAGGCTCTGGGTTCGCAACAGACCGAACATAGTGCCCCCTTTTTGGATTTAAAAAGGAACGCGTTTGCAAAGTTTCAGGAGCAGGGATTCCCGCGATTCAAAGACGAGATGTGGAAGTACACGAATCCCGCAAACTTCATCAAAAATTCTGAACCTCTTGATGTCGAGCTGGGCTCAGCCCTTTTAGATATTAAAGATCTGATTGCTTACAACATTTCGATTGTCGACGGGAAATTAGATCCCAACTCTATTGCCGCGCTTCAGTCAGATGGACTCAAGGTCGGTTTGGCAACAGGGAACGAGCCTGATTTCAGTCAAAATTTTGAGAGTGTGATTCGCTATGGAGATGGGTTTCAGCAACTCGCACTCAGTGCTGCACACGAAATCATTAAAATCGAAGTCGCGCCAAACGTGACATTAGATAAACCCGTCGTTTTGCATTTCGTAAATTCCGGCAAAAGTAAACAAACTGGTATGATGGCTCCAATTTGTTTTGTTTCGTTAGGCGAAAATTCTTCAGCTCAAATCGTGGAGTACATTTATTCGCTCGGCGAAACTGCGGCATGGACTCAGCCGGTCACTTCTTATCGCTTAGCTCCATCAGCGAACCTCTTGCTTTTAAAAATGATCTCCGCGAGCACTCAGCTGCTTAGTTACACACATTTGTATCAAGCTCGATATTCGCAAGCCAATGTTCTGTCAATTATGAGCGGAGGCAAAGTTCTTCGTAATATTCTGAATGTGGAACAAGATGGCCCTGGCGTTTATTGCAAAGCAAATGGGCTAAGTCTTGTTAAAAGCGGCGAACACTTTGATGTGCGAAGCCGCTTTCTGCATTTAAAGCCCCAAGGGACAAGCCAGCAACTTTATAAATCAGTCGTGAGTGAAAAAGCGCGTTTCGTATTTAACGGTAAAATCTATATCGAAAAGGACGCACAAAAAGTCGACGCTTCGATGTTAAACAAAAATCTGCTGTTGGGTAAGTTAGCCGAAGCTGACACTAAACCTGAGTTAGAGGTTTATGCCGATGACGTAAAAGCCGGGCATGGCGCAAGTGTAGGGCAGTTAGATATTTCTGAACTTTTCTATTTGATGAGCCGAGGAATTTCAAAACGACGTGCTTTAGAGTTATTAGCTCGCGCCTATGTAGACGAGCTGGTCTTGGATATCCCCTCTGAAAGTCTTCGCGAATGGATCAATATTAAGCTTGCAGCACAACTCAAGACGATTTCTCAGCAAATTGAAGCATCAATAAACGCGAATGAGGACGTGTGATGGATATACGCGCTCAGTTTCCACAACTACAGCAAAACGTAAATGGTAAGCCCTTAGTTTACCTCGACAATGCAGCTTCGACCTTAAAGGCTAAACCTGTCATAGACCGACTCAATGAGTACTACTCACATGAGGTCGCTAACATTCACCGTGGCGCCCATTTCTTGGGTGATTTAGGAACCACGAACTATGAACAGGCTCGTCAAGTTGTGGCTCAACATATTGGCGCGAATGAAGCCTCTGAAATCATTTTCACACGAGGCACAACAGAGTCGATCAATTTAGTTGCGAGCTCACTCGCCAATGGTGGGCTGCTAAAAAAGGGCGACTTGGTTTTGTTAACTGAGATGGAACATCATTCTAATATTGTTCCCTGGATGTTGCTCAAAGAAAGACTCGATTTGAAAGTTGAGTTTATACCTATCGACGATAGAGGTGACCTCGATCTGGAGACCGCAGAGCAACTTTTAAAAAAGGCGCCAAAACTGTTAGCCTTTACTCATATCTCAAACGCTTTAGGGACTTTGAACCCAGTTAAAGATTTGGTTGCAAAAGCTAAGGTGCAAGGGGCATTGACTCTCGTTGATGGTGCTCAAGCTTTAGCTGCACGCCAAATAAATGTGAAGGATCTTGACTGCGATTTTTACGTGGCTTCAGGACACAAAGCCTTTGCTCCGACTGGAATCGGAATATTGTACGGAAAACTCGCCTTATTAAACCAGCTCCCACCTTATCAAGGAGGGGGTTCGATGATTGGCGAAGTGACCACTGAGAGAGTGACGTACTTACAAGCACCTCAAAGATTCGAAGCCGGGACTCCACATGTAGCCGGGGCGCTTGGATTAGGTGAAGCTCTAAGGTTCATTCAAAAGATTGGCTATAACGAGATTGAATCCTAGAGGCCAAACTTGTTAAAAAACTTCTCGCGGGCTTATCTGAAATTAAAGAAGTAAAGCTTGTAGGCCAACCACTTGGCCGAATCAATGTGGTTTCGTTTTTGTTTCCCGGCTGCCATCCGTCTGATGTGGGAGCCCTATTAGATCAACAAGGCATTGCAGTCCGAGCAGGACATCATTGCTGTATGCCTTTAATGCGAAAATTAGGAGTGCCAGGAACTGTGCGCGCGTCGGTTGCTCCGTATAATACTGAAAGTGATATTGATGCTTTTTTGGCGGCCACCCGAAAAGCGAAGGAGATCTTGCTATGACCACTCAAACCCTCGGACCAGAAGACATTTTAGTTCGGCCTCAAGAGACTCCAAACCCAATGGCTTTAAAGTTTATTACAAACAGGCCTATTAAAACTGACGGTAAGGCGACTCTTAATTCTCCACTGGAGCTTGCTGAATCAGCATTAGTGCGTGATCTCTTTGCTATTGAAGGTGTTAAACAAGTTCACTTATTTCAGAACACACTTACGGTGACTCATGGTGGAGAACTGGACTCAGAAGATTTAGCGGATCAGGTGGTTTCGGTTATTAAAACACGACTTCCTGTTCACAATCCCGATTTCGAGTTCGGCGAAGAAAAAAACTTTAGAAAAACCGTGGACCGCAGTCAACTGAGCCCCGAGCTTCAGGCTGTCGAAGAAATTTTAGATCGTACTATTCGTCCGGGTCTTCAAGCCGATGGCGGCGACATTGAAGTCATTTCTCTTGAAAACAATCAGCTTAAGATCCTTTACCAAGGTGCTTGCGGCGGCTGTCCAAGTTCGATGATGGGCACTCTTGATGCAATTCAAAATATTTTGCAGCAAGAACTGGGCAACGATGACCTGATGGTTCTGCCGATTTAATATTTTTTTAATTCTTAATTTACTCTAGTTCTTTTGCGGCCGTATTGAATTCGATTAGG
>CAZDFM010000004.1:0-11734 GCA_964504465.1 uncultured Pseudobdellovibrionaceae bacterium
GGGCGACATGATGGGACCACTCCTTGCGATCGGTGCCGGTGCAGCAGTGCTTTGTATTATGGGAACCATCTGTCCTAAAGACGACAAAAAGAAAGATCAAGACGGCGCTTCAACAGTTGATGCCGGCTACACTCCGATTGATTGCGAAAAGAAAGACGACGCTTACAAAAACGCGAACTGTTCAGATATCTTCTTAGAAAAGTGCAAAGCAAGCCCACAAGCTAAAGACTGCGACAAGTTTGCCAATCAATACTGCGGTCTTGGTGATGGGAGCGACAGCGGTGGAGGCATTTCTCCAACTGATACTTCAGCTGATGGAATCGGATCGACATATTGCCAGTTAGTGGTTTCTCAACGCTACTGCGGAACCTCGGGCCGCGACACCTGCCCGAGCTGCTTAAACTTAGCTCGGATGAGTTCTCCTACTTGCACAACTAATCCTTCAATTTGTTTACCGCAGATGACCCAAGCCGATAAAGAGCAGTCGCAGTTGGTGTGCCCAACGGATCCTCTTTTTGCAAACCCAATGTTTATGGCTCAGAACAACGGCGCACCTGAAAATGCACCTCCTGGTTCTGATGGGACCTCAAGTCCCGGTGGTGCAAGTCTTGGCGATGGAACAGGACTCGCGTCAGTCGGTGGTACTGCGAGTAATGAAGGCGTAAGCGGCGCACGACGTGGTGCTGCGGGTGCAAGAAACAGCAATGGTTATCAGGCATCGACTGGCAATGCGCTTTACGCCGGTGGAAATTCATCAGAGCTTGTAGGGATCGGCGCTAACTCAAGAAACATCGCAAGCGCTCAAGTCGCACCTGGAATTGCACCAGCTCTTGGTTCAAGTTTATTTGCAAGACACTCACAAGTCGTAAGCCAACGTTGCAAAGCTAGTAAACTCAATAATTGCGGCCCTCGTGGGTCTGCGGTGGCGCATTGATTTTAAATTTTGAATCGGTTTCATTTTTAAACTATTTAAACCCGCAGCGAATTGCGGGTTTAAGCATTATCGCATTCGCCCTCTCTTTTTCTTCAGTAGCCACAGCTCAACAATGCCAAAAGAGCGAACGCAAAGTTCAAGACGAATGTATCACCAAACCTCAAAGTAATCAGTTCGCAAGCGGTGCGATGGCCACACAGGGAGCACAAACGAGTATTCCTGGAATGGGTTCGGGTCTAAGTGCAAAACTCCAAGAGGCAGCTGCTCAAAATCGATTAATTGCAGGAGCTTGTCGCGCGGCCAATACAGATTGCCAAACAACTTGTGATCAAGAAATCCAAACCGAGACGGCAAAAGGGATCTACGCAGATCAAGGCAAAATCACCAAAGCACGACAAAGCAAAACTAAGTGCGAAAAAACTTCGTCAACAGAAGCACCAAAATACGATGCACAAGCAGCAAAGAACGACGCCGATGCGGCACGATCTCAAGCGACCGAAAACGCTTCGAATCAAGCGGAATCCGGAGGGTCAGAACCCGGAGCCGATTTAGCTCCAGCCACAGATGCGGGCGGCGCTCCTTCAGCAGAAGCCGGTGGCGGTGGAGGCGGGCAGATGCTTGGCGCTCTTGCACTGGGAGCCGGAGCGGCAGGATTAATGGGTATGATGAATGCTAAACCGGCTGTAGATCCGTCAGGCACAGGTACTATAGAAGGGGCTTACACTCCTCAGCAGTGCGCGCAAAAAGAAGACGCGTTTAAAAAAGATAGCTGCACGGATTTATTTTTATCCAACTGCAAAGACAACTTAACAGATGCACGCTGCGAAAAATTTGTCGGGCATTATTGCGGTACAAGCACCGAAGCACCTCCAGCCGCAGACAGTACAAATCCCTCGTCTTTACCAAACGAAGGTGTCGGAACTCCGTTTTGCCAACTGGCCCTTTCTGATAAATATTGTCGTTCCTCGGGCCAACCCTCTTGCCCCAGCTGCGCAAATTTAACTCGTATGAAAGGCTGCACAGATTCTCCAGCTTCTTGCCTTCCACAGATGACCCAAGCCGATAAAGAGCAAGCCAAGGTGAGCTGTCCAACAGATCCGCTTTTTGCAAACCCTGCGTTTATGGCTCAAGCGCCAACTCCGAATGAATCCGGAAACGTGACAGTCGCTCCAGGAATGGATGACGGCGGGACAATTGCCGCAAGCCAAAGAGCTGTGAACGGCCTCGTCGCAACTTATTCAAACACCGGAGCCAATAGCAATGGCGGACAGGTCTCAGGAAGTACAGGCGGGTCGCTCCGAGGGTCGACAACCACTGCGTCAGTGGGTGGTGGTCCTTCGGACTCAGTAGGAAACGGAAGCGCTTACGGTCAAAGAGGACCAGCTAGCCATGAGCAAGTAGCTCCTGGAATTGCTCCAGCAGTAGGCTCAAGTCTTTTTTCTCGGCATTCACACATTGTGAATATGCGCTGCGCTCAAGGAGCGTTGAATAATTGCGGTCCTCGCAGCATTTCTTCAAGATAACTACAATTATCTAAATCCAAGAAGAGGTTATACTCCAAGCCTAAGATGGCCTTTTCCCATCTCAAGCTTAGGAGGATTATATGCAAGACAACCGTTCGCCTCGCTTACTTAAAAAAGTACGTAAGGACATTTATCTCTCAAATCATCTGCAAGAATCCAATAAAGAAAATTTTCGCTACCTTGACGATCTACCACCTTTAAGCGGCTCGGATTTCGAATACGACGGAGGCTCCGTTTATTCCCTAAAAGGTTTTGCAAATCGAAACTCTGAACTTGGTGGAACAGGGGATGAAGACGCTCGCTACAGTGCAAGTTTTGCAGAAGAAGAGCGTCGAGAATTATTAAAACGAGCTGAGGACGGAGATAAACCCAAGACTTAGCGGGCTTCGGTTTCTCTTGATAGCAAGACGTTGATTCTCGGAGGGCAACCAGTTAACACTGGCTCCTCATGGCAAAGAATAAAAGTAAAAATAAAAACAAGCCGCAGGGAGCTCAACTCTTTGATGAGTTCCATAAAAAGCTCTATGGGGCCGAGCTTTGGCCAAAGCTCAAAGAAGCTTTGCTCGCAAATAATCTTAAAGTGAGTTTGCTGAATCCGTTTGATGAAAAGTCTGAAGTCGTTTCAGATGCAGAAGATATTTCAGGCGTTAAGGTTTCAGCGCAGAGTCTTTCGGGCCATTACGAATTAGATCCCGCTTCGGTCGTAGTTGTGACTGCACTTGACCTGAATGAAGGTGACCGTGTTTTAGATCTCTGTGCGGCGCCAGGCGGAAAGGCGCTTTCGCTCATGTACCGAGCGAAGGGGAGAATAGAACTCACCTGTAATGAGCTTTCTCTGCCGCGCTTTAAACGTCTTCGTTCCGTCTTAAGAGATCATCTTCCACAAGATATTTATGAAACGATTCACTTTAAAAAAAGTGACGGAAGCCGGTTTGGACTTTTTAACAAAGAGGCCTTCGATCAAGTTCTGCTGGATGCCCCTTGTTCAGGAGAGAGACATTTACTTCATTCGAAATCTGACCTTGATGTATGGACTGAAAAAAGAGCCAAGGGACTTCATCAACGCCAAGTTGCGCTTATCTGTTCGGGTTTTGATTGTTTGAAACCAGGGGGAAGTCTCGTGTATTCAACTTGTTCGATCAATCCGCTCGAGAATGATGCAGTCATCGAAAAACTTCTTAAGAAAAGGCCCCAAGCAGAGATTCAAAAGCTAGAAATGACGTATGGTACAGACACAGAGCTTGGACATTTGATTTTGCCCTTAGAAAAAAACTGGGGTCCTATTTATGTCGCGAAAGTCAAAAAGTCAGACGTCTAAACGCTTGCTAAAAAGTTGTCTAAAAGGTTGTCTAAAAGGTTGTCTAAAACGTTCCGATGGCCACATGCCCGCGGTATTCGCGTTCAATTGAGCGGCGGTCGATTTTGAAGCCGACATCAATTCTAAGAGGACCCACCGGAGTATTGTAGCGATAGCCCACTCCAACTGATTGACGGTAAGGGTCTTCAAATTCAAAGCCTGTCACTTTCACTAAACCGCCATCATAAAATAAAACGGCTCCATGATCTCCTACGATGCTCCACCGAAATTCAGATTTAAAAAGAAAGTAATGACTGTCTTTAGGTACGACAAGATCAATCGCCTTAGTAACTGGGAACTCTTCGTCGTTAGGTACTCGTTCAGCCTTGCTGTTTCTTTCGTAACCTCGAAGCGTCGTGCTACCGCCAAGAAAGAACGCATATTTAACCGGAACACCGCTGCCTTCGCGCTCACTCAAGTTTGTGACATAACCGCCACCGAATGAATTGGCCCAAACATATTTTGGCGAACCTAAACGCATATAATAATTAAAAACCGCATCAAAGCGCGCAAACTCGATCAAATCAGATGAGCCTAAATCAGGGTGCGAATACTCAAGACCGAAATGCGTAAATGAACCTTGAGTCGGTAAAAATGAATTGTCCCGGTAATCGATGTCGAGGCTCGGGCCCACAACTGCAATTTGCTGAGTCTCTGAGGGGCACTTTTCGCCTTCAGTTGCATCAATACACTTACCGTTTCGTTCACTTTCTTTTTGCGTATCAAGACTCCACACAGTGAACATGAACTTATTGAAGCGGTTTAAATCGCGCTCGACAGAGAAGTCGACTCGGTCTGAGTTTACGATTTGAATAATCCTGCCGTTATCATTTTCAGAATCTCGAAATACTTCGTCAGAACGGGTGACGTTTACACGCCCCCGAGTTCGTGAGCCAAACAAGAAGGGTTCAAGATAACCTGCTGAGATTCTGTGCTCAAGGTAGTTAATGTCTGCGATATTCGACTGAAGTTCGACTCGTGCAGAGACCGATCGGGCTGTACCAAACAGGTTACTGTATGTCATGGCAGTAAAACCTCGGGCCGTAAGATTACGTTCGCTGTTAAGACCTGCACCAAATCGCAAAAGTCCCGGGTCTCTTTCAGCGACTGAAAGCAACAGAGTGCGTTCAGATACGGTTGTTCCTTCTTCAACAGTGCGAATTGAAACGCGCGAGAAGATTCCTAGGCGGTTTAGTCGTACGATGGACTCGTCGATCTTTTGCGGAGTTAAAACATCGCCTGGTTTAATGTCGATTTCATTGAGTAAAACATAATCTTTGGTAAAGGTATTTCCCTCAAGTGTAATAGATTTTACGACTACTCTTGGGCCTTCAAAAAGTTTAAATCGAATAATCGCTTGGGTACCACGGTCGTTATATTCTACCAGGTCTTCAGTTTCGTTTAAGATCTTCATTTCTAGGTAACCGCGTTCTAGATAGAAGGCTTTTAATAATCCAATTGATTCTTCGAGATCAGTTAAGCGTAGGGGAGCATTGTTTTTAATCTTGAGAACTTCTAAGAGTTCCATTTCTTGAAAGTCTTTGGCGCCAATAAACTCAATTCGACTTACCTGAGTAAGCGGGCCTTCATCGACGGTAAGAACAACTTTAGCTTCGTCGGCAGCGTTGAGGTACTCAAGACGAGCAGCCTGAATCTTTGCTCTCAAAAAGCCCTGGTTGCGTAATTCGGTGATAAGGTTACGGTAGGCAAGGTCTAAATCTTCGCGATTGTAATATCCCTTTCTAATTATATCCGAGGAATGGTTTTTAATGAAGTTTGAGTAATAGACATCGGGACGTGAAATTCGACCGCTCACTTCGTAGGCTTTAATTTTTACTCTGGGGCCTTCTTTGATCGTAAATGTCAATCGGCGAATAAATGCAGCGGGGACCTCGTTGAGTTGTGCTTTCACTTCTACGTTCGGAAAGCCTAATCTAAGATAGTGATTTCGTATTATAGAGGCCAGTTCTGACTTCGGTTCAAATTGTCCCTGTTTAAAATCATCACGGCGTACAAGCTTGTAAAGCGCTGCACTTGATAAATATCGATTACCTGTGAAAAATATTTGATATGCGTGTGGCTCAGTGACCGTAAACTTAATTTCGGCTTTGGTTTTTTCAGCATTGTACTTAATTTCTGGGTCTGAAATAAAGCTACGCATATATTGGCGGTCAACAAAGTAATTTCGGACTCGAGATCTTATCTCATCGACGTTTGCTGTCGTGAGAGGGCGCCGTAGGCTTCTTCGTACTCGGCCTAAAAGACGTTCATTAAGAATTGTATTGGGGCTGATAAACTCGATGGTTGTGATCTCGCAAGGATCATTTTCTATGACATCAAACTTTACGCTGAGTTTATTTTTTTCACCTTTTAAAAAAGTGACTTCGATCACAGTGTTAAAGTATCCACGCTCGCCGTAATAATTTTTAAGATCTTCACCGGCCTTTAAAACCTTTTTGCGATCGAATTTTTCGCCGTCTTCGATTCTAATAATTTCTTTCAGGTCCTTGTCGGAAGCAATGCGGTTTCCTTCGACTTGAACAGTGCCGATGAGCCGTAAAGGCGTCGCGATGATTTTAATCTGGCCATCTGTTCGATCCGCGATCACTCGTTCAAAATCGCCAGTCACCATAAGGGCACGAAGCGTTTGATCGACAACCTCAAGACTTGGGTCACTGCTGGCGGCTTGAGGAATCTGTTTTATCACGAGATCTTTTTGCGCAGGGTCTAGACCTTCAAAGACAAGAGGAGCCGCCTGCGCGGAATTAATCCCGCACAATAACGCGCCTATTAGAAGTGATGTACTCCAAATCTTCATCTTTACCTTTTAAGAACCACTCGGTTCTTAGATAACCCTAACACTAAAACTTCTTACTTAAACTCAATCTTATATTCTAGATCCAAACCAATTTTGCTCTCGTCAGCAGTTTCTCGATCTTTGGTGATGGCATTTGATTCTTGTTTGCCTTCCCAAAAGCCAATCGCGGACGTGTTCTTATTAAATTTATACTCTAATTTTACATCGCTACTAGGAAACTGCTCGATCGTCCGAGAAGCCGAAGATTCAAATTTGGGCGTCCATTGCTTGCTAAAGGTCACTTTAGGAAAGCTCGCGTTTTCTTCTGTATTAAATTGAGTTCCAATTTTAAACTCGACTCCAAGACGATCCTTAAACTGTTTGCCGATTTGGCTTTCAAACAGCTGCGCTCCAAGTTGAGTACCAATCACACCAGGTGCCGCGTTCGACTGCTGGTCTCCCTCAGTCGTGGTTCCTTGAGCCGCAGTGTTCGTCATCCCAAGTGCTAGAAGAGAGACGATCTCACGTTCGCTTAACGGTGGTTGGCTTTCTAAGGTTATTCTTGGGTTCTTGGCTTTACCTTGAGCAAGAAGTCGAATGTCGTACTCGTTTTTAATTTCTCTATTGTCGACCGGAATAACTTCAGTTACTCGCGCTTCGCTTGCGATATAAAGTGTTGGATTGTTGGGCGGATCAAAATTGTATTCTGCGTAGCCAGTATTGATTTCGAAAATATTCTCTCTGAATTTTAACTTTCCACCAGGGAGGGGAGTTAAAACACCTTTTAAAAGCGGATTCTCAGGAGTTCCTTTAACATTAAGGCTACCTTTGACTTGCGCATCAGCCATTGAGTTCTTCACAATTGCGGGCTTGAGTAGATTTATGTTGAGATCAAAGCGCATCACTTGCGATTGCTCTTCGGTTAAAAATTTAGGCAAAAACGTACTAGGCTTAACTGTTTTGTCGGCAGACTCAGAGCCCGAAAACTCCATAGTCACGTTGGCCTGTTCAACGTCATAGTCCATGCTGAGAAGGTAGGGAAAGTAGTCTCCCGTAATTCCCAAGGTACCAGAACCTTTTGAGGCCATCCCCTCAGGAAATAATATATTCACATCTTTAAACTGTAGTTTTAAATTTACTGGGATTTCTTTCAGTTTTTGTAGGCGAACTTTGCCGTCGCCCGTAATTTGTCCGCCAGCGAGTTCTGCTTTAAAGGCATTGATAAGAATGTTTTTTTGATTAAATAAAACGTCTGCACGAATACGACTTAAACCGTGGGGGAATTCTTTGATCTTCATGCTGCCGTTTTCGATATATGCCGAGCCTGTAATTTGTGGGTCCAAAAATGGACCTTGAAAGCTCATGCTAAAAGATAGGGGGCCGCGCAAGTCTTCTAAGAAAGGTGTAAGCAATGCGACTAGGCCCATATCAAGCTTCGCGTTGAGTGTGGCGTTTAGACGATCCTCAGTTGAGTCTCTTGAATCAAGGCGCAAGAAACTATTTTCACCTTCAAGTAAAAAATCTTTCGAAGTGATATGGCCTTTGTCGAAGGTCAGTAGCATTGGTTTTTTAGAAAAGAGCCCAAGTTCTCCGCGCTTAATAAAGAACTGATCAATCTGAATCTGTCCGTCAGAAGACCAAATACGGCCGTTGTTTGATTTAAGCGAGATATTGCTGGTTAAGCTTGTTTCAAAATCTTTTTGTCGCGCTGATTGCGAAAGCATTTGAAAAAGTTGAGTGAAGTCCCATTCTTTTGATGAAAAATTAAATTCAAAAGGCTGGCCATCTTTTTTAGGCCACCGAAAACTTGTCTTAACAGTTGAACCAATAAAATTTGCGTTTCCGACAAAACTTTCAGCATCACTCACAAGTTTAAAGTTAGAGTCTTCGGCAGGGCGGTCACCGATGATGAGTTTACTTAAACGGCCGTTAGTTTCGATAACAGGGTCCGGAAGCTGACCGCGCACCGCCATCGTGAAATCGAACTTTCCGGTCATATCAAAACCAAGTTTTCCAAGCGTCTCAGACTGCTCGAGTCGCAGATCTCGACCCACGATCACTGTATCAATTGCCCCCGCGTGTTGCAGGGTGCCCTGTAAGTCAACTTGGCTTAAGCCTTTGCTCATTTGAACTTTTTGAGCTGTCGCGACGCCGTCTTTTCCGTTGATCCGAAAAACCAGTTCATCAAAGGATTCTGATTCGACTGTGCCCCGATAAAAAGAGCTGGTGAGTTGGTAATCTAACTTGTCGATGTCAATTGCACCTTGAGCTTTAATGTCTCCGCTTCCTGTCCCACTCACTGCGAAGGGTAGTGGTAGCCGGCGCGAAAGGATATTTTTGATATCATCTAAGTCGGCAAACGGGATCTTTGCGTCCAGCAAAAGTTGATCTTCAAGGACGTTTACTGTTAGCTGTCCTTCGTAACGGCTTGTGCCCACTACTCCCTTAATTTTTCTAAGGGTAACAATTCCTTCAGCATAACGAATTTCAGCCTGAGCCTGTCCTAAGAGGTAATCTTTGACCCACAGATCCTGAGTGCTGACTTGCGCCTTCGTTGTCCCTCGACTTGAATCGCCTTCGGTGGTGCCCGTAATGTTGGCTTGGCCTTCAAGTCCTAAACCTATGAGATCTTCAACTTCAGAAAAAGCAATGTTCTCTGCCGCGTACTGAATATCAAAGCCAGTTGCGTAAAGAATTTTTCCCTCTGATGTGCCTTTGGATTTTTCAGCAAAAGCCGCGTTTGCTTTGTAGAAAACTCCTTTGTCTGTGATATCAAACTCACCCTTTGCAGAAAGGACAGGAATCTTGACAAGAGTCGTATGTTTTTCTCCAGGATAGAGATGAAGATTCTTACCTTGAACGTCGGCAGTGCAATGAACTTTGATTTGCGGCTGGAGTTCACCGGAGCAGGGGACACGCCCGCTTAAAAGTAGATGTAGTGGCACTTCGGGGATTCCAAGTGTTTTCAAAAGCTTTCCAGCTTCGAGGTTGGGAGATTCGAGAACTCCTGAAATAAGAATTTGATCTTTAAAAGAGATCTTGAGGTCTTTCGCGCGAGCTTGGCCGGCTTGGTTTTGAATCCGCAAATCTTTAAAAATGAGGTTTTCACCTTCAAACTCAGCATTTGCCATAATCTCATCTATTTCGAACTGCTGAATTTTGAGTGCACGCGTTTCGAGCGAGAGCTCAATGTTCGGAAGTGCGGTAGTCGCATTCATTGAAAGTCGTCCGTCGACTTCAGCGACTCCCGTGATTTCAGGCAGCTTAAATTTACCGGTTAACGTTTCTGCCCAATCCCCAAGTTCTGACAAATCGACTGAGCCACGTAAATCCAAAGCGCCGCTTTGAACTTTGAGATTTGAGAAGTCTCCGCTCAATCTTCCCGAAGCTACCAAATAAGAATTTTCTCGAAGCACTTTAAGCGCAGCTAACTGAATCTCTTTTGGATCCATTAAGAAACGAGTGTTAATCGAAAAAGACAATTGTGGGTTAGGGCCCACCTGTTTAAAGACCACTGACGGAGCTGAAAGCACAACCAGTAACGAGTCATAGCGATTTTCAACTGAAACAGAAAAATCTTTTAACTGAAAGGCTAGGCCCTCGTCTTTGACTTTTGCAAGGAGCGCTAATTTTTCAATTGCGATTTCATCAACAGGAACGTTGAAGATCTGCTCCCAATCGATATTAAGTTGTTTATCCTTAGCATCATCGATTTTTTTAAATGGGTTTTCATTAAGAATGTAAATTACATTTGGCTCGATCAACCGCAGCGATGAAATCCGAACTTCGCCGGTAAAAAGTGCGAACCAGTTTAAACTTACAGCCAAGTGTTTCAGCTTTACTGGTGCAAGTTGTTTGCGCAGGTCATCTTTGGGTTGTGCCGTAATATCAGAAAAGATTATGCCTAAAGGGAGCAAACTTAAGTTAACAGTTTCAGCTCTTACTCGAAAGGGTGATTTGTTGTCACTTTGCTGTTCGATCTCTGCAAGCAGCCAGATCTTAAGTTTGGGCAAATGATAGCGAACAAAAAATCCCGCCATAAAAAAGAAACCCGCAAAAATGATCGAGGTGACAGCCACCCCTTTCCAATGCTTCATGCGGTTTCCCCAAGCCAAGCGGCAAGAAGTGAATTCGCCGATCGGTAACTTGGCCGAATCGCAAGAAGACTTTTAAGGAGCTCAATAGCTTGCGAAGATTGTCCTAAACCTTTAAGTGCGAGGGCACGAACGTAGTGGACCGCAAAAGTTGTCTCAGGATCTTGGTTGTAACGGCTTTCGAGTTCTTGAGAAACGGTTAGGGCTTCAATAAAACGACGAGACTTGAGAAGAAGCTCAACATGAAGCCAATCGCGCTCCGCACTTTCAGGAGCAAAAGACAAAACTTCAAGGCCTTCTGAATAAAACCCCATTGCATGAAGCCCAATTGCAAACCAATATGCTGAAGCAGGTTTGTTTTCTGCCAAGTTTTTCATGTCGGCAATTAAGATTTGGATCCACTGTCTTTCGCCGACACTCGTGATTGAAGGTTCATGATCCGTCCAGTTCAGCGCTTTCTGCTCACTCCGAGAAGAGAGTAGGTGGCGAGCCCAACGATCTTGAAATTCATCAAGTTCTTTTACGATCTCTTGATCTTCGGGGTACATACGTCGAAGAATCTTGAGAAGTTTTCCTTCTTCTTCGACCATACGCTGAGTGCGCAAGAAGCCTAACTTTTCTCTGAGGGTTTCTTTCTGGCGTTTCGCTTCAAGTAATATTTTATCGACAACGCGAGTGCGATACGAAATCACTTCTGGAGCTTTCATGTCCCAAGCACGGCTAAGCACAAGAAGGTGTACCAGGTTTTGTTTGCGTGCGCCTTTTAAAACGCATTCAACAATATCTTCACCCGCATCGAGATCACTGTCTTCGCAGATATTAATTAAAACGCCCCAATGAATGGGCCAACGTTTTTCTAAAAATAAAGGGAGTGCTTCAAAAAGTTTTCCCCATAAGCCTGAGTTGTACGCAAATAAAAAGAAGCTTAGACATTCTTCTGCCTTGGGTTGAGAGGTGCGAAGCTCGTTCAACCAATTCGAAAAAATAGTTTCGGTAGGAACTCTCGCCCACAACTGTTGCATGACGAAA
>CAZDFM010000004.1:11744-15658 GCA_964504465.1 uncultured Pseudobdellovibrionaceae bacterium
CGGATTCCATGAAGACTCCAATTCGGGTGTATGTCTTTAATTATCCTTGGGAAAAGCAAAAATCGCGAGACCTGTTTTTAAACAAAAAAGCCCTGTTTATGGCAGGGCTTTTTGACGCGAATTTGACGCTGGTGTAAAGGGCCGGTGAGGCTAAAACACCACTCTACTTTTGGCTCACTCGTTCGCTGTAAGACCCGTCATCAGTGCTGACTTTGAGTAAATCGCCTTCAGAGATGTGGAGTGGAACAAACACGACATGTCCGGTTTCTAATTTTGCGGGTTTTGTTCCACCAGTCACCGTGTTGCCCTTATGACCAGGCGCGGTTTCAACGACTTTTAAGTTCACAGACTTTGGAAGTTCGATCCCGACAGCGCGTCCGTTGAACAAACAGACTTTTACTTCGAGGTTTTCAGTCAAAAAATTGGCGCCTTCGCCTACGACTTGATCGTTAAGAGACACTTGGTCGTAGCTAACCTGGTCCATAAATGCGAAGCCGTTGTCATCTTTGTAGAGAAAGTTCATGTCACGGTATTCAACATCGGGAGCTTCAAATTTTTCGCCCGATTTAAAAGTTCGTTCTAAGTTTGAGCCCGTCAGAAGACTCTTCATTTTTGTACGGGTGAATTGGTTTCCTTTGCCCGGCTTTACGTGCTGGAAGTCGACAATGCTATATGGCTCGCCGTCGATAAGAAGTTTTAGGCCTTTTTTGAAGTCACTGGTCGCTACCATTGAGAACTCTCCCGTTTTTATTTTGGATGAAAGTAAGAATCTAGAAAGGTCCCAGAGAAAAATCAATCAAGGACTGAGAGATTTTAGCTTTTGTGGCTGATTTTATTGTTTATTTTGTGAAGCACGCGCTGAAGAAAATCGATCTTTTCTTGTACTGCTAAGGCGTGTCGAGACCCGGGCCGGGCTTGTGCCGAAGGAGCTTGCAGCTCATTTGAAGCCATCGAGTCACTTGCTTCATCGGTATCCTCATCGTCCTCATTGTGAAGCCGCTGCTGAATAAGTTTTGTGCGTCTAAGTATTTCTTTATGGTTTCCGAACTCTCTTCGAGCGGTTTCGAGAGTGTCGACCGCTCGTTCAAAATCGCTTCTCACCGTATAAGCATCCGCCAACGATAAATAGCGCTCTAAGATTTTCTCATCAATGACTGGAGCTTTTGCATTGGGTTTAAGCGGCTCAAGGGTAGGTGCTTCTTGGACTTCGATTTTTTGAACAGCTCGACCTAAGGGCTGCATCGAGAACAGTTCCTCTTCGTACTCATCGGCGGTGAGGCTCTCTAGACGTTGGACTGCTTTTTGAGCTTTCTCGTTATCGGGATTTAAAAACAGCACCATTTTAAAAGATCTTAGAGCTTCTTTTGCCTGCTTAAGCCTAAGATATGATTCAGCTAAAAGTTGATGGGCCAAAATATTTTCGGGCGAGAGATCCACTGCCTTCGCAAGAGCTGTGGCGGCCTCTTGGTACTTTTCTTCATCAATTGCGACCTTTGCTAACGCAACGTAGCCACCAGCAAAGTTTGGATTATTTTGGATTCCCTGTTGGGCGGTTTCACGGGCTTCTTTCATCCAACCCATTTTTCGATAGGCTTCAGCAAGGGGAGCGAAAACTTTAGATGCCGGTTCTTTCAGCAATATATTCTGATATTTCTCAATCAAACCCTGGTTCATTTCAGCCATAGATCATCTTTACATTGCGCCTCACCATTTTCAATCCTTGAAACTCTAAATCGCAATGTAGTTAAATAAACCGGCTAATAGAGCGCCGCTCAGGGGCGCTTCGGGGGTAGGTATTTCCATCATTTTAGGTATTGATCCGGGCAGCCAATTCGCGGGTTACGGAGTCATCGAAACTCGAGCTTCGGCCTCGCACTCGCCGCAGTTTCGTCACGTCGCTCACGGGGTGATTGCGGTTCCCGCAAAGCTGAACTTTGCAGACAAGCTCGCCTTCTTAGACGATGAGTTAAAGTTGTTGTTTAACAAATTTAAGCCGCAGTTTACCTCAATTGAAAAAATCTTTCTGGGTAAAAATGCCGATTCAGCTTTTAAGCTCGGGCATGCACGGGGAGTGTGCATGATGCGGGCCCGACATGAAAAAAGTGAAGTCTTTGAATATGAGGCAAGACGGGTTAAAAAAGTAGTCACCGGCACGGGTGCCGCTTCAAAAGAGCAGGTTCGAGCCGCGGTACTTGGGATGTTACAGCTTACGACAGATGCCAAGATCGATGCGACCGATGCCTTGTCGCTTGCACTTTGCCACATGCGAGAAGGTGACCGCATGTTGATGGAAAAAAGACTTCAGGAGATGAACCCATGATTGGATTATTACAAGGTAACCCCGTAATCACCGAAGGAGACGAAGTTCTCTTGATGGTTCAAGGGGTGGGTTATGAACTTCACTGTTCACAAAACACTCGCGACGACTTTGAGGGCCGCGACTTTGTGGAAGCTTTTGTACACACCCATGTCCGCGAAGATGCTGTAATGCTCTTCGGTTTCTCAACTCCTGGCGAAAAACAAATCTTTTTGTCGCTACTTAAAGTAAACGGCATCGGGCCTAAATCTGCGGTAAATATTTTGTCCGCTTGCAGGTTGCCTGAGCTGATCAAATTTATCGACGACGGCGATGCAAAAGCTTTATCGCAGTTGCCAAAAGTCGGTAAAAAAACCGCAGAACAAATGATTCTCACTCTACAAGGTAAACTTGTCCGAGTGGATCGTCCCAACACAACGGCAAAAGCCGGTTCACGCTCGCAGATTGTGACCGCTTTGATTAATTTAGGATTTAGACTTCAAGAAGTCGAAAAAGTAGTAGATCAACTTGAACCTACGGTAGATGTTCAAGAGGGCTTACGCCGCTCGTTGAGTGCATTAACAAGTTAGAATTTGGGTTCTTGAGATTGGTTTGGTTGAGCAGAATGTGGGTCGCTCGGAGACAGTGACTGCAGCAGATGAGAGGTATTCATGGAACAAGAAATCGATCGTTGGATTACAGGCGACAAAGTCGACGGCGACACTACGCTCGATAATTCTCTGCGACCTAAAGATTTCTCAGAGTTTCCTGGCCAAGAGAAGGTCAAAGATAAACTTTTGGTTTTCGTACAAGCGGCGTCTCGCCGAGACGCGCCTATGGATCACGCTCTTTTATGCGGACCTCCGGGCTTAGGCAAAACCACTTTAGCTCACTTAATCGCCAATGCTTTAAACGTCGATTTTAAATCGACATCAGGCCCAGCCTTGCACCGCAAAGGTGATCTCGCGGCCATTCTCACCAGCCTCAAACCTCGTTCGGTATTTTTCATTGATGAAATTCATAGATTAAACCGCGACGTCGAAGAGTATTTGTATTCAGCGATGGAAGACTTCTATATCGACATCGTAACCGGCGAAGGCTTAGGTGCCAGAAGCATGCGCTTTCCAGTGGCACCTTTTACTCTAGTTGGTGCCACCACTCGCGCGGGTTTATTAAAGGCTCCCTTCAGAGATCGCTTTGGAATTATCGAACGCTTAAATTTTTATGACCGCGTTGCTTTAGGCCAAATCCTCAGTCGCTCAGCACACCTCTTAGGAATCGAAATGACAACAACGGGCGCCGAAGAAATCGCCCGCCGTTCACGCGGAACTCCCAGAGTCGCAAACCGATTACTTAAACGCGTCCGCGATTACGCCGAAGTAAAAGGCAATGGTAAAATCACCGATGAAATGGCCAAATACGCTCTAGACCAATTAGAAGTCGATCAACTGGGACTAGATCCCATGGACCGAAAGATTTTATCTCTCATCCAAAACAGTTTCGGCGGAGGCCCCGTAGGAATCGAAACTCTAGCGGCCGCACTCAGCGAAGAAAGCGACACGCTAGAAGAAGTCTACGAACCTTTCTTGATTCAAGAAGGGTTACTCCAAAAAACCCC
>CAZDFM010000005.1:0-15553 GCA_964504465.1 uncultured Pseudobdellovibrionaceae bacterium
CTTTCCTCGTAACGGGCGCCAGGCATGGGGATCCTTGCCACACTTCGTTGATCATAGAACTCTTTTAAACTTTCAGGATTGCCAAAAAACTTTCGAGCTTCGCCGACGAGGTAGTCGCAGTAATCGCCGTTTGCATTAGAAAAAATATTACTACGAATTATTCCCCAACTGTCGATTTTTTCGGTATCAGAAGGATGAATTATTCTGCTAAATTTATCCGAGATAAGCTCTAGATTTGCGTTATGCCGAGAGTGATTCGAAATTGCCACGACCACAAAAACCGATATGGGAACCACTACAACTACGAAGAAGCCGATAAAAAGAATACGACTGACCCATTTTTTAATTTTTTCTACCATTTTTCCATTCCTCAAAAGTTTTTAAATCACCGTTGAAAACGTTGACGTCAACGGGACCCATAATACCCTCTAATCTCTTATTGTCTGCAAACTGCCAAAGTAACCACTCTCCGGATTTCAGATTTGGCGAGCCAAAAACATCACGGATCCAAATTGGATATCGTTTAAATTTTTCATGGGGCAAATAATCTTCAATAAACTCATAGGTCGTATAAAATATGGGGATCTTTTTGTAATGTGTTTCGACTAACTGAATGAATCGGTCTAGCTCGGCTTCGAACTTGTCGGGGCTTGGACGCGCACTGCAGTTTCCGACAAACTCCAGATCTATAACTGGAGGAACTAAACTTTCTTCAGCGGGTACAGATTCAATAAAGTTTTTTGCCTGAGTTTCTCCGTCTCTACAAAGAGTAAAGAAATGGTATGCTCCGGTTACGAAGTTATTCGCTCTTGCTTTGTTCCAGTTTTCAGAAAACTTAGAATCTTTAAAGTCCCCGCCTTCGGTCGCTTTAATAAAGACGAACTTTATTTTCTCGCGATCAATTTTACCCCACTCGATCACACCTTGGTGGTGGGAGACATCAATACCCCAAACAGGATACCTTTCCGTTTTAGGATGATTAAACTGCAAGAAACCTAGTGAATAGAACGCGAAAAGAGCGGCAGCAGTTCCCGCCACCAAAGTGGGTACAATGAATCTCTTTTTCAGTTTCATTTCACAAATCTATGTTGCCCTCAATGAGACCGCAAGATTTAAAAATTCAGAGTTTTGATATTTACGAATTCGTGAAGCCCAAAGGGGCCAAGTTCGCGGCCAAAGCCTGAGGATTTAACTCCACCAAAAGCTAAACGTGGCTCCGAGCGGACCATGTCGTTTACTGCCACGAAGCCCGAGTTCAATTCGCGTCTGGCGAGGCTTTGCGCGTGATTGGTGTCTCGACTAAAGATTGCGCCGCCAAGGCCGTACTCTGTGGCGTTGGCAATTTCAAAAGCTTCTTCTTCTTTATCAAAACTAAAAAGCATCGCGACTGGACCAAAAAATTCTTCGTTGAAACTTTTTGTGCCCGGTCTTACGCCGGTCAAAATTTGAGGTGCAACAAACTCCCCTTTTTTAGGAGCTTTACTTTGCAAATCGAGCTCAAGCTTTGCACCTTCTGAAACTGCAGTTTCAATTTGTTTTAACAAACCCTCTTTAAGATCTTTGCGCGCCAAGGGCCCCAACGAGGTTTCTTCATTAAGCGGATCACCCATCTTTAGTTCTGAAAAATTATGTTTCATTCCGGTTAAAAACTTTTCGAAGAGACTGTTATGGATAATAAAACGTTTTGCGGCGACACAGCTTTGGCCATTGTTGATCATTCGTGAGGAGCTGCATTTTTCAATCGCAAGTTCGATGTCTGCATCTTCTAAAATGATATAAGGATCGCTCCCGCCTAACTCTAAAACGCATTTCTTTAAATTCTTACCTGCGACTTCGGCGATTTTTTTGCCGGCTCGAGTGCTACCGGTTAGCGACACGCCTTTGATTCTTTTGTCCGCCAAGAGCTCTTCGACGACATCATGATCAGCAACGAGGTTTGTATAAATGCCTTCTAAAAAGCCAGCTTCAACGAACATATCTTCGATAAGGGCTGCCGAACCGAGAGTGGCACTTGCGTGTTTAAGTACAACCGTATTGCCCGCTAGAATCGTGGGCACTGCAAATCTAAAGGCCTGCCAGTAAGGAAAGTTCCACGGCATAATCCCTAGAATCACCCCCAAGGGTTCATAAGCCACTCGTGCTTTAAGATCTGGGTCTTCAACGCGGTAGTCTTTTAAGAACTCTTGGCCCTTTGAGGCATAGTAGCGCATAAGGCTTACGCACTTTTCAACTTCAGAAACCGACTGCTTGTAGGGCTTGCCCATCTCTAATGTCGCGGTTCGTGCTAGTTTTTCAAGATTCTTTTCGAGAGTGCTTGCGAGGCTTAAGATCTTATTTTTTCTCTCCTGAAGAGGAAGCCTTCGCCATTGATGAAAGGTCTTTTCTGCGAGCTCTAAGGTGCTCTCTACCTGTGCTTTTGAGAAAGCTTTAAACTCGTTGAGCTTTTCTTCGGTATAGGGATTCACCGTCGTAAAAGTTTGGCTCGCCATCTCGACCTCCAATTTTAATTTTTATTCTTGAATCTTATCTTCGTGAACGCAGATCTCTTTTGGAAAAGCATGCAAGTTGTATTGGCTGGCCATCGAATATCCGTAAGCGCCAGAATCTGCGATCGCAAGGTAGTCTCCCGATTTTAGCTTCGGAAGTCGACGGTCGTAACCAATTACATCCGAACTTTCACATATGGGTCCCACAACATCATAAGTCTCTTGATGGTCTTCTTTGGGCTCATCTAATGGAAGAATTCGGTGATGCGCTTGGTACAGTGCGGGTCTCATGAGGTGATGCATACCCGTGTTGACGATGGCAAAGTTCTTATAGGGAGTCGTTTTAATATACTGAACTTCACTCACCAGTAAACCCATACGCCCTACCAAAATACGGCCTGGTTCAAGCTGAATAACGGCTTTGGGTAAGTCCGCTAAGGCTTCGGACATCATTTTGCCGTATTGACGAATCAAGTTCATTTCGTCTTCGTCAGCAAAGTTGTTGTAATCGATTCCGAGGCCGCCGCCGATATCGAAAGTTTTTAATTTGTAACCTTCACTCTCAAGCATTTTCCAGACGGTCTTAGTTTTAAGGACAGCTTCACCGAGCGCTGAAATATCTCGAATCTGAGACCCGATATGCAGAGTCAGTCCTTGAAATTCAAGTTGGTCTTTGAATTCTTTTAAAATAACCTTAAGCTCTTCAAAGAAGCTCACGTCCATTCCAAATTTATTCTCTCGAAAGCCCGTTTGAATATAAGGGTGAGTAGAAGCGTTCACATCGGGGTTCATTCGAAACGCAACGCGCGCTTTTACTTTTAAGCTTTTGGCGATCTCACCAATGCGGCGAAGCTCTGCCGGAGACTCAACGTTGAGTTGGCGGATGTTGACTCTGAGGGCCTCAGTGATCTCAGCGACAGTTTTACCGACGCCGGAGAATACGATATGGTCGGGCTTATGCCCATGCTCCATAGCCCATTTCATTTCGCCAGCCGAGACAACGTCAGCTCCTACTCCAACTTGAGCAAGAGTCTTGAGTAAATACGGATGAAAGTTTGCCTTCATTGCGTAGTGGATTTCAATGGGGCGGTCAAAAGCTTCGCGTAAAACTTTGACCCGCATTAAGACGTCATCGATGTCGTAAATATAAACCGGAGAGCCCTCGTTTTGTTTAAGTAGCTCTGCAATTTCTAAAACTTTACCACTTTGGCCTTTGATGCCGAGTTTTGAGGAGTAGTATCCATAGGCCATAAGTGTCTCCTAAAATTAGGCTTCAGTTTGTGCGTCGAGGTCGAACTCTGCGTGAAGAGCATTTGCGGCTTTGGCTAAATTTTCTTT
This sequence comes from uncultured Pseudobdellovibrionaceae bacterium, assembly GCA_964504465.1. GTDB lineage: Bacteria > Bdellovibrionota > Bdellovibrionia > Bdellovibrionales > UBA1609 > CAZDFM01. The sequence continues at coordinate 3,825 of CAZDFM010000005.1, forward strand.
GTCGATCACGGCCGAGATTTTAATTTCAGAAGTGGTCACCAAGTGGACCGGAATTTTCTCTCCATCTAAAACTTTAAAAAAGCGTGCGGCAACACCTGGATGGTTTCTCATTCCAACTCCGATAGTTGAAATCTTCGCCATATTTTTCATGATGTCTAAGCCGAGGTTTGAACCCTGCCATCGCTTTAACAAGTCTTCTGTTGGAGCCGCATCTTCGTCAGCTACCGAAAAGGCAAGACGTTGTCCTTCTTCGTTATGACTTTGTGTGATGATGTCGACCACGATTCCTTTTTCAGCAAGCTTCGAAAAAAGTTCTGCTTTAAAGCCTTCACCCATTGGAACGGGAAAAAGTTTAAACACAACTGTTGAGGCATCGTGAGTCACAGATGAAACCACTGGTGCTTCCATATTTTCTCCTTCTGGAACCACCCAGGTTCCCTCGCGCTTTTCAAATGTCGAGCGCACATGAATACGTACTCCAAATTTAACGGCCAGTTCTACACAGCGAAAGTGCAAAACCTTTGAACCTAGAGAAGCCATCTCCATCATTTCTTCAAAACTTAAGACCGGAATCTCGCGCGCCTTAGGCACTAAGCGAGGATCTGCCGTAAACACGGCTGGTACATCGGTGTAGATTTCGCATTCACCCGACCCGATGGCTGCGGCAAGAGCAACTGCCGAAGTGTCAGAGCCGCCGCGACCTAAAGTGGTGATGTGATCCTCTTCGTTGACTCCTTGAAAACCTGCCACGATCGGCACATAACCCTGAGCCACTAAATTCAAAAGTTTGTCGCCGTTGATGCTTTTAATTCGAGCTTTTGAATAAATAGAATCAGTGTGAATTCCGAGCTGATGCGCAAGGAGCGGAATCGCTTTGATGCCACGTTTTTCGAGCGCAATAGCAAGGAGTGCAATCGAGACCTGCTCGCCCGACGCTAACAGCATGTCATAGGCAAGGCCGCGGTAGAGTGGATCAATGTCGTTTGCGAGTCTCACAAGGCGATTGGTTTCGCCCGACATGGCAGACGCTACGATGATGGGTTTTTCGCCTCTTGCGATATCTTCAAGCATACGTTCTGCGACAGCTTCGATACGTTCAATTGAGCCAACCGAAGTTCCACCGAATTTTTTTACTTTGATATTTTTATCGATACTTTTTTCTGCTTTTTGAGGCGCCATTGAGGCCGTGTTCTCCTGCTGAAATAACCAGCCGTGACCAGAGTCGATTTGTAATTGTTGTCGCTAAACTTTTTTGCGACCTAAACCTACACGACATTGACACTGAAGTAAACAGAGTAGACATTGGGCAACTGAATGTTTTTCTAGTCTGTTTTGAGATAAGGAGCCGTTTTGCGAAGTTATATCTTTGGCCATAGCCGAAACACACTGCCCATCATAGCTCACGAATTCGGCACTACCGGCCCTGAAGTCCTCATTTTGGGCGGCGTGCACGGAGATGAGTCTGAGGGTGTTGTACTGGCTCAGGCGATCCTTGGTCGATTTTACACTGATTTCCCCTACCGCCTTCGAGTCACTGTGGTTCCAATGTTCAATATGGACGGCGTACTGGCTTGCCAACGCACGAATGCGGCAGGCGTTGATCTAAATCGCAATCTTCCGACAAATGACTGGAGTGCGGTGGTGGCAACTGAACGTTATCATCCGGGCCCTTCAGCCAATTCAGAACCCGAAAATCAGGCTTTGGTTAAATGGCTTCAAGACCACACCCCGAGCTTTGTGCTTTCACTTCACTCTTGGAAGCCCCTTCTCAACGTCAACGGGAATTGCCGAGAAGAAGCCGCCATTATTTCAAAGCTGACTGATTACCCCGTTGAAGAGTCGATCGGTTACCCCACTCCGGGATGTCTTGGAACTTACTGCGGCCTCGAGCGGGACATGCCCACTCTTACCTACGAAATTGAACGCGGCCTTTCGCACCAAGAGATTCCTAAAAAACACCTAGGCGCCATTTTAGAAGGCCTTAAAGTCACAGAAAAACGGAGATAAAACCTCTATGGATATTGCTCAACTTCAAAGCCAAATTGAAACTGCATACACTAAATCTGAACTCAACGGTGCAGACATTGAAAGTGTACAAACAGCCATTGAACTTCTCGATAAAGGTGTTCTAAAAACCGCCGAAAAACAAAATGGTGAATGGAAAGCCAATCAGTGGGTGAAGCAAGCGATTCTCCTTTATTTCCGAACTCAAAAGATGGGTCTCATTGATTCTGGCGACCTTAACTTTTTTGATAAAATACCACTTAAAAAATGGACTGGACATGAAGGTGTTCGTGTCGTTCCTCACGCGCTTGTAAGACGAGGCGCTTATGTCGCCTCGGGCGCGATTCTTATGCCCTCTTACGTGAATATCGGAGCTTCAGTTGGACCCGGCACAATGGTCGATACATGGGCAACAGTTGGCTCTTGCGCACAAGTTGGCTCAAACGTGCATCTCTCAGGGGGCGTAGGCCTTGGCGGAGTGCTCGAACCACTTCAAGCGACACCCGTTATTGTTGAAGACAATGCCTTTATTGGTTCTCGCTGTATTGTGGTCGAAGGTTTAATTATCGAAGAAGGTGCGGTGCTTGGCGCTGGCGTGACTTTAACTGCTTCTACTAAAATTTTAGATGTGAGCCAAAAAGAAGTGAAAGTCTATCAAGGCCGAGTTCCTAAAAACTCAGTCGTGATCCCGGGTTCACTGCCAAAAGAATTTCCTGCAGGAACTTACCAGGTGAACTGCGCACTTATCATTGGTCAGCGCAAAGAAAGTACCGACAAAAAGACATCGCTCAACAACGCCTTAAGAGAGTTTTCGGTTTCAGTCTAAACGGCTTAACGCGAATTAACGCTTTCGAAGGCAGGCCGAGGGAGAATCTTTTAAACTCCAGCGAACCGGAAACCAACTCGCAAAAAGTGCGAGAGCCACGGCAAAAAAGAAGATCCCCACAATTTGCACCGGCTCGATTGAGGCCGGAATAGTGGCATCATAATAAATGTCAGGCAAAACTTCGACCGGGTATCTGTCAATCAAGTAAGATGTCGTAAGCCCAAACACGAGCCCCCCACCCATCCCGATCAAGGATAAAAACAGGCCGATTCCGACAAAAATCTGTTTGAGCTTTTTTTGCGACAAACCCATTGCCATCAGAATTCCAATCTCTTGGCGTTTCTGGTGAATGAGCAACAGCAGCACTGAAATGATCGCAAAACATGTGATCAAAGTACTCAGGCCTAAAAATAAACTCATGGCCCACTTTTCAAGTCGTAGAGCAAAGAACAGCGCCTTGTTTCGCTCACGCCAGGTCGAAATTTTAAAATTCTCTTTTTCAAGAAGGCCTTTTACGAGTTCATCTTGGAAAGGATCTTTAAGCCGGAGCTCGAGGTTCTCTCTTCGACTGACGACTTGTGAGAGTGCGGCGATATTGCTTTCGCGATTATAGAAAATCCACTGACTGTCAACATCAGGAAGCCTCGTTGAAAGTAGTGATTTGATTTTTAACTGCACATAGGGCGGAGCTTCACTTTTGGGTAAAAGCAAAGTTTCGGGCGGCATAATCACAATCAGTTCGCCTTCATAAACACCAAGAGTGCGCGCAAGATCAAGACCCATGACAACTTCATCTTTATCAAGCTTCCAGGTGTCTTCACTGAGTTCTGGAAGCGAATCTGTATCTGAAATTTTGCCTACGAGACCTGCGCGACGAGTGCGTTCATAGAAATCTTTGAAAGCTAGAGGAGTCAGCCCCTTTAGTACCCCGCCCCCAAAAAGACCATCGTAGGTTCTTACAATTACATCTTGTGCACTCGCACCATCCATCGATTCGAGTGCGATGTCGTGGGTTTTTAAGATCGCTTTAATTTTATCTTCGCTTACTTTGATTTTTTTGGGATTTTTAATTTCGACGAGCACATGAGGCTCGGTGCTTAGATGTCTCACTCGAATGGTTTCGTTAAAACCGTTCATCACAGATGAGACTAAGACCCAAGAGGCAATCCCAATGCCGACTGCGACAATTGCAATACGTGCAATTGTGCGCACAACAGAACCAGCGCGACGAGACATTAAGTATCTAACGAAAAACGACCATGACATATGGTCTTAAGACTACACGCTACTTAAACCAGCGTCCAATAGTGCTTCGCAATCTTTGAAAAAAGCCGGGCTTTAAAGCCTTTGTAGGCTCAATGCGTTTATATTTTTGCAGAAAGGCTTCAGGAGAAATGTTGCCGAGCGAGGGGTCTTTAAGAAAATTCTCAATGACCCCTTTTCTTTCATGCCCAGACAATGCCTCTGTGAAGCTGATGATTTCTAGCGCTTGCTCTAAGGTGCGTTTTTGCAGGGACTCGTCATAGCGGACCAATTCGGATTGCGGCTGACCGCCGCCGATTTCTTTGGATTCGTCTTCGTATACGTACCCGGTCTTAACACCCTCAATTAAATTCCATTCCACGATTTGCCCATGAAAGCTCAACTGTTGCTTGATGATATTTTTATTTTTGTCGAGCCAGAGAAAAAGGTCTAGATCGTGACTAGCGTGAAACCAGCGGGATACAACATCTTGCGTTTCGGTTTTAATTAGGTCAGTCGCCACTTCTCTTAAAGCGCGGCCCAGTTCTTTGGGATTAAAAAACAAAGGATGGGTCTCAGACTTTTCCATTACTTACTTGCTCGCAGGCAGACGCTTTTGCTCTTCATCTTTCACGGCTTCAACATTACCACGAAGTAAAAAAGATTTCTGTAAAGCTTTTAATAAAACCACGGTCTCATCAAGCGCCTCAACCGCTCTTAAGCTAGTTTCAGGTAGCTTTGGTGCAATTGCGGCAATCGCGGGCGTGAGCTTTTTAAATTCGTCGGTTAATACGTTTAAATTCCCCACGACTTGCCCGAGTTGAATCCCGAGGTCCGGTGACTGGGCGTTAAGTAGCGGGAGAACTTTATCCAGCTCTTTAGTGATACTCACGAGATTTACAATCATATGTTCAGCTCGCCCGTCTTTATTGGCGGTTGCGGCAAGTTTGTTCATATTTGATATTAACGGATCAAGTTTATCGAACATGCTCACAAGAGCTTGCGTTCTTTTAGGATCAGCAAAGGCATCAAGAAGAACTTTAAGATTTACGGTGAGCTGCTCTAGCTGACCAAGAACCGAACCCATTTTTCGACCTGAGAGAATTTCCATAAGATCAAAGGATTCAACAAACGCAATCTCAGCGCCATCCGGCAACATCTCTTCTGCTTTGTCTCCGACTGAAATCTCTAAAACCTTTTCACCAATGATAAAAGGTCTAACCACCATAAGGTGAGAGTCTTTTCGGATATTGGTTTTAAATTTTTCAAAGACTTCAAAGGTCACTTTAACTTCATCAGCTGATAAAAGCTCAACTTCTGATACCGCACCGGCTCGAAGTCCCGCAACTTGTACTAATGTTCCTGAATGCAAACCCTCAGCGCTATTAAGAACAGTCGTATACTTTACCTTAGACGAAAACCAACCCTTTTTGACTGCAACCGCGACCGTCACAGTGATCGAGCCTAAGAGCGCTGCAAGCACAAAAAACCCGGCCACTCTTTCGTATTTATTAAACTTGATCTTCACGCGACCTCCGAGGATTTGCGGTCGGCTTCGAGCTTTTCTACGTCAATCAACTTCTGGCTCACGATTTCAATTCTGTGGGTCGAAAACTCGCTTAAAATCTTTTGATCATCTGATGCGATAAAGACGTGCTTTAGGTTTTCTTTCATTTGAGTATGCAGAATTCCAACTAATCGCTCCGTTAGCCCTAAAGAAAGACCCGTCGTAGGATCGTCTAATAAAACAACCTGGGGCTTCATAATAAGAGCACGCGCAAGGCAAGTGGCTTTTCGATCTGAGCCTCTCACGGCAGAAGGTCTTTTTGAGGCGGCCCCCTCTAAACCAAAAGCTTTAATCATCGCTTGGGTCCGCGCTTCAGCTTCTTCACTTGAACAAATCTTATGATACAAAAGCGGCAGGCTAATATTTTCAGCCAGTGTTTTGTTATTTAAAAGCCCACCTAAATCAAAACTGTATCCGATCTGAAGCCTTAGACTTAAAAACTCTTCGAAAGACATCTCGTTTACTTTTTGATCATTGATAAAGTAATTCCCGCCGGTTGGCTCTAAAAGGCCTGCAAGAATTCTTAAGAGACTCGACTTACCTGACCCATGCCTTGCCTCGATTTTCACGACCCGGTTCATAGGAAAGTCAAAGGTGGCTTCACTCAGTAAGCGCTCCGAACTGTCGTAGCCAAAGTTGAGATCTTCAAATTTAAAACTTGTGATCTTGGGTGTACTCATATGACCCCCAACTTCATCAGCTGATTCAGATAAAACAAAGTCGTCACAAGCAAGTTAAAAACCACAACATAGATAATCGAGTTCACCACAGCTTTAGTCGTCACTTGAGGCACTTCATGTGGTCCTTGTTTTACAAGGAGCCCTTGATAGCAGCTCACAATAAAAATAATGAGACCACTGAAGCTGTTCTTCAGGAGAAATAAAGCGACATCCTCAGCCGTAAACGCAATAGCAATTGAATCGGCATAGAATTCAAAAGACATTCCATGCACTAACTTTGTAACTAAAAAACCGCCTACAAGAGAAATCAGAATATAATAAAATGCGAGACAAAGTACGCTGATCACTCCGCCAGCTAAACGCGGAAACACGATATAACTCAGCGGGTTTATTCCCATCGACTCAAGTGCTTCGATTTCTTTATTGACTCGCATATTGCCTATCTCAGAGGCCACTGCGGTCCCAGATCTTGCAATTACAATAAGCGCAGTTAGGAGCGGACTTAGTTCACGGACAATGACGACGACCAATAGATTTCCAATCATGTCTCCGCCACCCAAAAAGCTGAGTTGCGCTGAAGATTGAAGAATTACAATACTTCCAGAGGCGAGTGCCAAGACCGTAACTAAAGGTAAGGCCTGAAACCCCGTAAAATAAATTTGGCTTAGAACCACACCCAAAACTGTTCTGAGACCTTGTGTTTGATCAAATACGGCTGCACGAATCGAGAGATAAATCATGGCGAGCACATTGAGCGTGTATTCGACAACAACAAGAACTCGTCGCCCCCAGCTGTCTACTTTTATTAAAAAATGTCGCCCCAAATATTGAGGTGCCGCTCGCATTTTTAACTCCAAAAACTCATGTAAAGATAAAGCTTTTCGCTTTCTTTTTTATCGGAGCTTTGACGTTACAAATTGACCGCTTTTGAGAAGTCCAGACGAAGGGTGGTTAAGACAAAGGTAGAGGATAAGCCCAAATAGAGTAAAACAGCGATTTAACGATCTCGGTTGAGAGGTCAATAAAGTCGGGCTTAATATTTCCGGACAAAATAGCTCTGGGATAAATTGGAATGGTATCTGGAAAGACAGCCCGAAAAGTTCTGAGTGCACGGTACATATGAAGCCGTGACGTGACCAAAACGATATCTCGGCAATGGAGGGCTTCAATCAGTGCAAGACTCTGCTGGGCGTTCCCATAAGTCGTACCACTGCGTTTTTCGAGAATGACATCAATCTCTCGCAACTCGCCATAATAGGGCCATTGCGGAAAAATATCTCGGAGATTGGCTTGAGGATGTACCCCCGAGATGATCAGCTTTTTTACACTTTTATGTGAGAGAAGATTAAAGCCCTCACGAACTCTCCCCGCGCCGCCCGTTAAAACTAAAGCACAATCGGCGCGATGATCTTCGCTCCAAGAATTAATGGGGACCGAGAGAATTTTTTGTTTTTCGGTCACCAAAAGACTGTACAAAAGAAAAAACGCGACTACGGCAACGAACGACACCGCGAGAATTTTTTTACGTTTTACTTCCATACTAAAACTCTCGTTCGCGCTTAAGTTATCTGCGAGCTAAAACTTCGATTTCGACGTTTACACCTTTTGGCAAACCCGCAACTGCAACAGTTGAACGCGCAGGAGGTTCTGCTTTAAAGAAACTGCCGTAAACTTCGTTCACTTTAGCAAAGTCTTTCATGTCAGTTAAAAAGATCGTAGTTTTCACGATGTTTTCAAATTTAAGATCGGCCGCTTTTAAGATAGTTTCGACGTTCGCCATACAACGACGAGTTTGCTCACCAATTTCGCCCGTAAAAACTTCCCCCGTTTTTGCGTCGAGTGGAATCTGGCCTGAGCAAAAGATAAAACCGCCCGCTTCAACTGCGGTGGAATATGGACCTACTGGAGCTGGTGCATCTTTTGGGGTAATAATTTTTTTATCCATTTTGATTCTCCTTATAAAACGACTTAGAAATAAAAACTCATCCCGGCTTTGAGAGGGGAATCCCCAATTGTGCGGAAGCGAACTTCACTCGAAATTGAAGTCACACCTACGCCCGCTTCAAAATTGAAACCTAAAGATTCAAGGCCCGGCAGAAAAAATTCGCCACCAAAAAAGCCCGCAAGTTCAAAACCTGACTCGTTACCTTCACCCGGCAGCTCGCGCGAAATCATTCCCGCACCGCCTCCCATGTAGAAGTTCATATTGTCTTCCATAAAAATCACTCGAAAGACTTTGGCCATCGCGCCAAATTTTGCGTAATCTTCTTTTGTGTCGATCCCAATTTGGCCCGCCACCCCTAAGTTTGCGTTCGGATAATAACGAATCGCAACTGAAGGCAAGCCCCCGTCAATACCGAATTGATCCGCATACCCAATTCCTAACCGGCTGGTGAGATCTTTGGCGTGAATCTGAAGGCTAATAGCTGAAATAATCATCAATACGACAACAAATAGAGACTTCATCAAAAACTCCTAGTTGAGGCCTTTAATAAGAGCCCTAAGCCTTTAGAGTTTCAAGCAATTTATTATTTGAGAAGATTTATTTCTTGCTCCCCGCTCTCAGCCCCGCTATCTTAGTTTTTCCATAATCGGGGGCGTGTAGCTCAGCTGGGAGAGCGGAAGCATGGCATGTTTCAGGTCGCAGGTTCGATCCCTGTCACGTCCACCAAATTTTGCGCTAGCAAAATTTCCTCAAATTTCCAATTTCCAATTTCCGCCCCACGCACAGTGGATGCGCGAAGCGCAGGTGCGCAAAATTAGAAATTGGAAATTATAAAATTGGAAAATAGGCGAAAGCGCCTCCGGCGCTGTTAAATACGACATTATATCCAGATATCTCAATCATACCATCACCAAACCGTGGCATAAAGTTTGTTCAACTGCGGTAGATTGCTTTCATTAACCCCATGTTTTGCCGGGATGCTTTTTCTTCGGCAGACTAACCAAAGGAGAGCATATGCAACAGAATAATAATAACAACAATAACCAGAATCAAAATCAGAATCGTAACGAAAACCGTCAAGAAAACCAAAACCAAAATCGCCAAGAAAACCAGAATCAAAACCAAAATGAAAATCGCCAAGAGAATCGCAATCAAAACCAAAACGAAAACCGCGAAGCTCGCCAACAGCGATAAGGTTTTTTCACAAGGTAAGCTCGGGCCTTGTGCCTGGGCTTGCTGATCTAGGGCACTAAAGATGGGAGAAATAGACGCGGCTTTTACTTCTCGAGATCTTTTAAAATTTAAATTAATTCGCGATGTTCACCTGAGCCCAGACGCAAAAGAACTCGTTTACGAAGTCAAGATACCAGACGAAGAAAAAGATTCTTACCGCACCGAGGTTTGGCGGGCCGACATTGACGGCAAAAATCAGCAAAGATTTACTCAAGCACCCAAAGGCAACGACAGTCATCCACGCTGGTCACCGGACGGCGAAAATATAGCCTTTATTTCGACTCGAAACGGAACTCCTCAAGCTTTTATAATTTCACGACACGGCGGCGAAGCAAGGCAGCTCACGACACTCGAAAATGGTTTTGGCCTCTTTAGCTGGTCACCCGATGGCAAAGCCCTGTGTGGCATCTCTGAAGTCACCAAAGAGCATCCTCCAAAAGATATGGATAAAAATTCTGATCGCTGGAAAAAACGCCCACGTGTCGTCGATCATCAGCGCTACAAATCCGATGGAACTGGTTACGCTTTAGGTGGCTCCCCACAGCTGTTTACAGTTTCTTTAGAAGGAGAAACAAAACAACTCACAGACCTCTCGGGAGACGTTGCGAGCAGTTGGTGGTCGCCCGACGGGAAACAGATTGTGTATTGCCAATCCCGAAACGGCAACGCGGACTCTCATGTTTCAGATCTTTGGGTCATTGAAGTCGAAACAAAGAAACGAAGACAACTCACAGATTCATACCCTAGTGTTCAACAACCCGTTTGGTCTCCCGACGGTAAATGGATTGTATTCGGCTCGGCAAAAGATCCCGGCGACGGCATGCAAAATCTTTGGCTGCTTCACGTTGATACAAACAAGATTCGCCCACTTGGTGATTCCGTGGATTTAGAGGTTTCAAGCTTTCCCCTTAATCGAAATCGCCCTCCTGCATGGACTGAAGATTCTAAGGAGGTCATTTTCTCACTCTCGCGCAAGAGCGTAGGCGAAGTTGTCGCTGTTGACATTGAGTATGGTAAAATTCGAGCTCTTATCGAAGGTGACAGGCAGGCCACTCTTATGTCTTACAATAGAGGGGTTACAGCAGTTGTTTCAGAATCGCTTTTACAACCAAATGAGCTATTAACTCTAAAAGATGGAAAAGAAACTAAGGCAGTTGATTTAAATTCTGACTGGTGGAACAAAAAGTCAGTTCCCCGCTATGAAAAAAGAAGATTTAAAGTTCCGCTTCAAGGCGAAGCGGAAATTGAAATCGACGGCTGGCTCTTGTTACCTCGAGACGTTTTAAAAAAGCCAATTCCAATCGTAGTGGACGTTCACGGTGGTCCCCACAGCATGGCCGAGTTCGGCTTTTCTTATCACGTCAACTGGTACTGCCTCACCAAAAGGATGGGGAGTTCTCTTACTTAACACCATCGGTTCAGGAAGTTACGGCAAAGAGTTTGCGCGAAAACTTCGTGGTCACTGGGGCGAACTTGATTTTCCTCAAATTCAGTCGGCCGTTGCGCAGCTTAAAGAAGAAGGTTTAATCTCTGGAGCCGCAATATGTGGAAAATCCTACGGCGGTTTTATGTCTGCTTGGGCTATTGGCCATTCAAAAGACTTTATGGCGGCTGTCATTTCAGCACCAGTCGCAAATCTCGAAAGCCACGCGGGCACTTCTGACAGCGGTTATTACGTGGGCCCTTATGACATGTGCGGAGAACTGCATGAAAAACGAGAAACCTTTCGAAAGCTGTCTCCCGTGCAGTACCTCGAAAATGCCGTCACCCCTACCCTCATACTACAAGGCGAAGAGGACGAGAGATGCCCACAAGGTCAGGCCGAAGAGATTTTTTCACGTCTTATGCGTTTACAAAAAGCCCCAATTGAAATGGTGCTCTACCCAGACGGAAACCACGACCTCGCCGAAAACGGCAATCCTTTTCACCGAATCGACTACCACCGCCGCATAGTCGACTGGCTCGAAAAATGGCGGGCCTCAAACCCAGCTCCGGAGGCTTAAGCTTTTTTAACAAACGGGAGCGGATCGTTGTGTTCGGTTTCGTAGGCTTTAAATGCTGTTGGCTGGACTTCGTTGTATTGATCAATTCCGACATTGAACTGCCCGTAGCCCTTTCCATCGCCCCATTGGCTGTATTCGTTTTTAGTAACACCCATCGCAAGCATAATGGCTTGAAGGAGCTGCTTATAGGGACGGCCAATATAATCGCCGCGGATTAGCTTTAGAGGTT
>CAZDFM010000006.1:0-15431 GCA_964504465.1 uncultured Pseudobdellovibrionaceae bacterium
GGCGGAAAGATTTCAGTACATGTCATGGGCGAAGAGAACGCTGCTGAGATTGATGAGCCCGCAGACTGGCACCTTGTTGAAAGCTTATTACTGAAGCGGCGCATCGGTTTAAGTCTGAGCAACATAAAGGTTCTGATTTGTGATGTCGATGGAACACTTACTGATGGCGGAATGTACTATTCGGCCGACGGAGAGTTCGCGAAAAAATTTAATTCTGCCGACTGGCACGGCCTTAAAAAAATGCAAGATAGTGGAAAATTGATGCCTGTAATTATGACAAGGGAAGATAGTTCCGTTGTTCATGCGCGTGTTAAGAAAGTAGGTATCAACCACTACTTTTATGGCATCAAAGATAAGTTGGCCCTAGTTAAACAACTCTCTGAAAAGTGGAATATTCCTCTGGCCGAAATGGCTTTTATCGGGGACGACGAAGGAGATGTTGCCTGCTTAGAAGCATTGGGATTTTCAGCCGTGCCGAGTGACGCGCAAACATGTGCGGCAAGCGTTGCCTTATATACTTGCCGACGCCGAGGTGGCGAGGGCGCGGTTCGCGAAGTCTGTGATTTACTGAGTTTAGCTAAAGGCTTTCATAAATAGCGAGCCCTTGATCGGTATCGCCAGTAAAAATGCTTTTCCCTTTGTTAATAACAACAACTCTTCCGCATAACTCACTAATTGTACGCACACTGTGCGAGACGATTACGGCCGTCATATGATTCTTGATTCGTTCTTTTAAAGCTTCAGTGGATTTTCTTTTAAATTGAACATCACCAACACCCAGCACTTCATCTATAAGAATAACATCGGGGTTGAGTGCAAGAGCGACGGAAAAACCAAGTCTTGCTTTCATTCCGGTAGAGTAAGTTATTACTGGCTCGTCAATGAAGTCTCTAATCTCTGAGAAATCGATGACCTCATCAATCTTACGGGTAATCTCAGAGCGGGTAAGACCGTAAAGCATACCGCCGAGAATGATATTCTTTCGCCCGCTAAGGAAGGGCACAAAGCCTGCTTGTAATGACAACAGCGATATTTTTTCAGTGTTAAAAACGGCGCGGCCCGAAGAGGGCGCAATAATTTGACTCATCAATGACAACAGAGTGCTTTTCCCTGCACCGTTTTTGCCGATGACTCCAATAACTTCATCCTTTTTCACTTCAAACGAAACATTTTTAAGTGCCCAGAATGCATCGGTCTTTTTAACTTGTAGCAAAGAACGTCGTCTTTGATATTTAACCCCAACGTTCTCTAATGAAATTAAAGTCTTTCCAGTCATCGTCACCTAGCTAAGCTTTGCGTAGCTTTTATCGAATTTATTTATAAACATTAGGCCGATTATCCCTACAACAATTCCAATTGTTGGTGCGTAACACAGTGCCCAAAATGAAGGGGGGGCGCCATGCATGATCACGTCGCGAAAACCTTTTATTAATCCCGCCATGGGATGCAGCTTGATGAAAATCTGGTACTCAGCTGGCACCTTAGATAGCGCGAAGACGACTCCTGCAGGGTAGAAGGCTAATTTTAAGCAATAGGTAATCAGGAACGACAGGTCCGGAAAAAATGGTATAAATGAAGAGGTAAAAAGGGTGAGTCCCACAATTAAGATTGCTTGCGACAGAAGAAGCGGAATTAAGTAGAAGTGCATCAAGCTCACGGGATACCCCATCAGCGCATAAACGATAATAATAGCAGCAAAGACGACCAAAAATTTCCAGGTGTTATAAAACACTTCGACCATTGGGAAGACGTGCTTTTGGATACGAATCTTACGTATGAGAGAAATATTTGTGAGAATCGAGTCGGCGCCTTTATTCACGCTATCGGCGAACCACTTCCACGTTATTAGTCCGATAAATAAAAACTGTACGAAATCGTCTTCGCCGCGGTGTAAAATCACCTTAAAAAGAAGATAGTAAATGGCCACCCCAAAAAGGGGATCAAGAATCCACCATAAATAGCCAGCAAAGTGACGGAACGACTCCGCCTCTAGCTTGGCTCGGGCGTAATAGATTAAAAATTCAATATAGTTTTTACTGCGAGCGATCATGCGCTTTCTTTATTTGCAAGGGTTAGTCGGGACTTTATCTCAGTTGGAGATGTAGGCCAAGGATACACAAATGAAAAAGGGCTACAACGCATAGCGTACGCCGCTTGCTTCTCAAAGTACACTCTTCACTGATGAAATAATCTCCCGCTGTATTTCTTCAGTCATGTCTGGATACATTGGCAACGAAACAACCACCTGAGAAAGGCTCGCGCTGACTATATCAGAAACAACTCTCGAATTTTCCTTATAGCCTTTTTGCCTCGACATCGGGACGGGGTAATGAACGGACGTAGGGATTCCTTTTTCTTTAAGGCCGATCTGAATTTGATCACGTCTCTCGACCTTTAGAGTGTATTGCGCCCACGCACTTGATCGGTCAGACAACACGACTGGAATAGTCACACCAGGAATTTCTTTGAAAGCCACATTATAGTTTGCGGCAATCTTTTGGCGTTGTGTCAGTTCCCAGGGAAAACGCTTTAGTTTTGGAAGCATGATCGCGCATTGGATTGTATCCATACGCCCATTCATACCGATACGGACGTGATTGTATCGTTCCGCCTGGCCATGAAACCGGATCGAACGCATAAGTTCAGCTTTCTGGTCATCATTCGTAAATATCGCACCGCCGTCTCCGTAGCATCCCAGCGGCTTCGCAGGGAAAAAGGACGTTGCACCTACTTCACTCAAGTTCCCACTCATTTTATTTTTGTAGGTCCCACCAAAGCTCTGAGCACAATCTTCCATCACCCATAAGTTATTTTTTTTAGCGATGGCATTGATTTCCTCCATGTCCGCAGGCTGGCCATACAGGGAAACCGGAATGATTGCTTTCGTTTTAGGAGTAATTGCCGCTTCAATTTTGCGAGGGTCCAAGTTAAAAGTGTCGGGAGTAACGTCAACCATTACCGGTGTTGCCCCTGTGAGGACTACAGCTTCGGCCGTCGCAATAAAAGAAAATGCCGGGACAATGACTTCATCACCGGGCCCAACACCCCAAGCCATGAGTGGAATGATCAAGGCGTCTGTACCTGAGGAACACGTTATACAATGTTTTGATCCAGCAAACTTCGCGAGCTCGGTTTCAAGTTCAAGCACTTCGGGGCCCATAATAAATTGCCCGTGATCCAACACGGCGTGAATGCGCTGGTCAATTTCAGCTTTGAGGACTTTATATTGAGCCTGCAAATCAACAAAAGGGACAACCACAAAATCTCCTATCAGCTCAGGGCTGAGGTTCACATTTCGAATTTTCAATTCTATAGGTTTGGCCACAATCGGCGCAACTGCAATTCACCGCGGTAGTGTTTTCGACTTCACTTGGCAAGCGGTTACCACATTCACAAATCCAACTGATTTGTCGAGCGGGAACGCCAGCTACTAAACTATAAGGTTTCACATCTTTTGTTACCACGGCTCCCGCTGCTACGAAGGCAAAAATCCCGATCTCATTGCCACAAACAATTGTCGCATTAGCACCAATCGTAGCCCTCCGACGAACGATGGTCTTTTTGTATTCGGTCTTTCTAACAATGTGACTTCGCGGGTTTATTACATTAGTAAAGACCATGCTCGGACCGCAGAACACTTCATCCTCAATTTCAACACCTTCATAAACTGAGACGTTGTTCTGGATTTTCACGCCGTTACCGAGGGCAACATTGTTACCAATGTAAACGTTTTGTCCTAAAGAACAGTTCGTACCGATTTGCACTCCGGTGCCACTTACATGTGTAAAATGCCAAATCTTTGTGCCGTCTCCAATGACTGCTCCTGTATCGATGATGGCAGTCTCATGTTTGAAATAATTCATATTCCTGACTCCAAAGGCAACGTGACCATTCTTTGCTCAACAGCCGCTTTGTAAGCCGCCGATAGTATTTCGAGCGACCTAAGTCCTTGGAGACCATCGATGACAGAGGTGGCTTCACCCCGAAGTGTTCGAATCACATTTGCGTAGTATGCGCGATGCCCAAATCCGTAAACGCTGCTGGTTTCGTAATTGGCCTCTCCGACTCTCGCATCGTCTGCCGAGGGTTCTGCAAACTTCCAGTGCTGAATCTCATTAACTGCAATACCACCGAGTCTCACGGTGCCATTTTCACCAAGGATCGTAAGGGACCCTTCAAAGTTTTTGTCGTAAGTCAGAACTGTTGCATTTAGAGAACCGATCGCTCCAGATTTCCATTTAATCGCGAGTACAGCGGTGTCTTCAGCTTCAATTTTGCGGGCTAAAGTTGCAGTGTACGCCTGTAAACTTTGGACCGGTCCGATGAGCCAATCAATTAAATCAACATAATGGCTTGCCTGATTCATCAGCGTGCCGCCGTCCATTGACCAAGTTCCGCGCCAAGAGGCTTGGTCATAGTATTCTTGCGGCCGGCTCCAGAACACATTGATAGTAACCATGTAGATTTGGCCGAACCGGTTTTCATCAATCGCTTTTTTAACCAAATGAAGGGTGGGGTTGAGTCGATTTTGCTTAACCACAAACAGCCAGACGTTATTTCTTTTTGAAGCTTCAACCATTTTGAGGCCGTCGTTCCAAGTTGTCGCCATAGGTTTTTCAGAAATGATATTTTTGCCGGCCTCAGCAATTTCAATCGCCTGAGGCGAGTGCAATCCCGAGGGGGTGCAGAGCGAGTAAATATCCGCGCCTGACTCGCTAAGCATCGCAGTGAGAGAAGAATACGCCTTAGCACCTGTAACAGCGGCAGCTTCTTCCAAAACCGAAGAGTCAGTATCGCAAACGCCTACCAGTTCTAGATCATCCTTAAACTGTTCGATAGATGCAATATGGTTTTTCGAAATTCTGCCAAGCCCAACAATGGCAATCCTGATTTTGCGGCCGACGATAACGGGTTTATTCAAATCGCACCTATTCCGCAATGACTGATGAGGTATGACGGTCTATATATATGTGGTTCGGGGTTCGAAACAGGATCTTGCCAATCGATCGCGCTTACATTGTTTCTTTGCATTTTATTACCTTGTCGAAGTAGACATCGTTAATGCCGTAATTGATATCAGAGAGTCAGGCACAGTAAAAGCGTACGAGTCGATCTGGGGCAACGCATTAACCGCCGCTTTAAATGGGAGGAGCTTGGTTAATTTTTCGTTTATTTTATTTATCGCATACGTGATTGGATTGAACGTCTCTATCGCAGTAATGGAAATTGCAACTTGGGGCATAATTGCTCTAGGAACCGCTGAGTTCTTTTTACTGATGCGTAAAGAACACGCCCACCGGGGCCGCATGGTTCAATGGAAAGTCGGTCCAGACCTGGCTTTGTGGACATACGCATTCTTTGTTGCGCTCGGAGTACTGCTAATGCCGAGGACTGTTCTTTCCAATTTGCAAATCCTCGGGTTTTTGCGATGGATCATCGTTATCTACGTATTTCGAGCCCTCCTCATAAGATTTACTTCCTTACAGGTTATGTATGTAATGAAGGCGTTTACGGTTGGAGTCATCGTAGCCGGGTTTTACGGTATTTTTCAATTTTTTACGGGGATGGAGTTTTTCAGATCTGGACGAGTTGTTCTGCATCCTTACGGCGACGTCTGGAGAGCGACAGGTTTTTTTAGCCAATCGTTAACTTACTCGTATTCAATAGGGATGGGTGGGTTATTAATCGCTGGATGGCTACTGCATAAAAAAGAGGGAAATGGCCTTGTTCTAAACAAGATCTCTTTTATCGGCTTCACCGCAGGGGGATTGGGCGTACTCGCAAGTCTTTCTCGTGGTGCATGGGTTGGCTTTATTGCGGCGTTGCCGGTGTTCTGGGCTAGCTTACCGAAACGATTGAGGCTACCATGCTTTTGCTTTGCAATTCTATTGATTGTGATCACTCTATCGACAAACACTACGCTGCTCGAGCGCATCTCTTCAGTTTTCGATAGCAATTTGAGCAGCAACAGGCAGAGGATCGCTCTTTCCGTATTATGAGGCTCTTGGCTATACCGATGTAACGTTTACGAGTCATGCCCACAGCAATTATTTGCAAATTCTCGCCGGAGCGGGAATATTCGCATTCCTTTCATACCTTTATTTTTGCGCTTTTTTTATGTTGCTAGCATATCGGTTATGGACTGATTCAAACGCTGGCAATTGGCGGAGATCGTTAGGTCAGGGAGCACTTGCTGCCCAAATCTTTTTTCATATCGGTGGCTTGACCGAGTGCAACTTCACAGACGGTGAGGTTAACCATATGTTGATTTTTATTTGGGCCCTTCTTCTGTCAGTCGAATCAGGAGCAAAAAGCGCAAAGGAAACGAGTTTGTTGGATAGATTTAGAAGAGCGTTCCATTTTTAGCAGGGGATTATAATATTTTACGGAAAATACGTTCTGACCGAGCCCATCTTTAGATAATTCCTTAAGATGCGAGTTTGAACGTGTTTGGTGCATGCAGATACTGCCTCTCTCCTTTAAACCGAAATGCTTGCGATGAAATTGTGCTCAGGAGTCCTTGTGATTAGAATGGGTGTGGAATATTCTGTTACCTAGTTATCCGTCCAAAATAGAGAGGTGAGTATGATACCTGTAGTTATGTCGGGTGGAAGCGGCACGCGCCTTTGGCCAGTGTCACGTATGTCTTATCCGAAGCAATTCTGCGAATTTTACGATCGCTCATTTTTAAATGAGTCACTTGAGCGACTCAGCAAACTTGGTGCGCCGCGAATATTAACTGTGGAATCCATGAAGGGCTTAACCCTTAGAACAGCGAAAGACTTCGATATTCCCGAAGCTCATCAGATTTATGAGCCTATCGGCAAAAATACGGCGCCTGCCATTGCGCTGCTTTGCCATTTGCTCGCCCTTGAAGGAAAGCAGGATGAGATTGCGGGGATTTTTCCGGCTGATCATCTCATTTCCGATCAAAAAGCTTTTCAGGCTGCCGTTCAACTTGCGATTGAAGTGGCGCAAAAAGGTGCGGTTGTGACCCTTGGGATTCAGCCGAATTATCCCGCAACCGGTTATGGCTATATTGAAGTGACTGATGAAGCCGTAAGTGAGAACAAGAATCTTAAAGCCTTTCAGGTTAAGGGCTTTCGCGAGAAACCGACCAAAGCTGTTGCCGAAGAGTTTTTAAAATCCGGGCAGTTTAATTGGAACGCCGGAATGTTCGTGTTCAAAGTGTCGACGATGATTACGGCGTTTAAAGAATTTTTACCGGACTTGTGGAAGAGAATCGAGTCGATTAAAGCTGATCTTTCGAATGCGAAAGTTCAATACGCCAACTGTGAGAACATTTCGATCGACTACGGGATTATGGAGAAACTCAAGAATCAAGTCTGTATCCCTTGCGATATTGGGTGGAGCGATGTCGGATCTTGGGATGAGCTCGCACGCCTATCAGACGAGTTTCCAGAGCTTACGACCGGTGCGCAGGCCAACGTTTTCTCAGACTCTTCGACGGGCAACTACGTCTTCTCGATTAAACCTAAAGTGGTGGGTCTCATTGGGGTGAACCAGCTACTGGTTGTTGATACGCCAGACGCACTGTTAGTTGCGCGTCGAGGCGATTCGCAAAAAGTAAAAGAGATTTTAGAACAAGTTAAAAAAGCCGGGCTTCCAGAAGCCACCGAACATCCCTTCGAGATCAGACCTTGGGGCGGATTTGAGAACTTGGCTGACTCCGCGAAATTCAAAGTCAAAAGAATCACCGTCGATGCAGGACAGCAGCTTTCTTATCAGTCTCACACGAAACGTGCCGAGCATTGGGTCGTCGTTGAGGGAACCGCTGAAGTGGTTTTAAATGAAGTCACACATAAATTGAAAAGTGGAGAGTCGATTTTTATCCCAATCGGCGCTAAACACAGAATGCGTAACCCGGGGACGACTCCGCTCATATTTGTTGAAGTTCAAACTGGCCTTTACTTCGGTGAAGATGATATTGTCCGTTACCAAGACGATTATAACCGAATCTAGTTCCATTTTGGGGTCAGCCTTCATTGAAAAAGCCGTTTAAAGAATACCTGTCGCTTGCAAATCAACCCATCGTGGCCGACGGAGGGATGGCGACATCCCTTTATGATAAAGGTTTCTACATTAATCGAAGCTTTGAAGAGCTCTCGTTAACCAATCCCGAAGCCGTTCGTGAAGTGACTCTCGGTTTTTACCGTGCAGGGACAATGATCTTAGGTACGAATACCTTTGGCGCCACAGTTCCAAAACTTACTGAGTACAACATTCAGGATCGGCTTCATGATATTTTAAAAGCTTCCGCAGATATCGCGCTCGAAGTTGCCTGCGGTACGGCTTACGTGGTGGGAGTCATTGGGCCGATCGGCTTGGTGCTTGAGCCTTTAGGGCCCACCAGCGAAGATGAAGCGGCACAAATGTTTGCCGAGAATGTGAAAGTGCTTAATGAAGCCGGAGTTGATGGCTTTAGCCTAAAAGGTTTCCACGATTTAAAAGAACTAAGTGCCGCAATTCGAGCGGTGAGAGCCGAATCTTCAAAACCCATCCTTGCTCATGTCGGAATTCAAGAGAATAAGAAAACGACTTACGGGCATACGCTTGAAGAGTTCGTTTTGCTCGCTGAAAAATACGACGTAGATGTTGTGGGCCTTTCAGGGGATGTAGGTCCAAGCGGAATGCTTACGGCTTTAGGACTTCTTCGTCCTCTGACGAAGCGACCAATTTCTTTGCTGCCAAACGCGGGTCTCCCGCGCTTTGTAAACGGTCAGTACATTTATCTTTGCAATCCTGATTATATGGGCAAATACGCAAAACGTTTTGTTCAAGCCGGGGCCAACATTGTAGGTGGTCATTCGGGAGTGCATGACGATCATATCCGAGCGATTTCGAACTCTCTTAAAATGACACAAAATCTTTACGTTGGTTCGAAGCTTGACGAAGTATTCGCTCGAGTGATTCCTCCGGCATCGGACAAACCTCAAAAGGGTGTAGATCTTAAATCAAAGTCTAAGCTTGGTGAAAAGCTCGCATCAAAAGAGATGATCTACACCGTCGAGATCAATTCCCCTCGGGGAATCGACTTTCAAAAGTTTTTAGAGCATTGCGGGGAGCTTGTTGAGGGCGGCATTGAGTTTGTAAATATCCCTGATGGAGCGAGAGCTTCGGCACGCATGAGTTCCACGCATCTCGCATCATTTGTTACTCGAAATTTTAAGCTCGAACCCATTCCACATTTTACGACTCGCGACCGAAACCTCTTGGGATTACAGTCAGATCTTTTGGGCTCGCATGTTAACGGTGTGAGAAATATTCTTGCGGTAACCGGAGATCCACCAAAACTTGGAAATTGCCCAGGAGCCACCGGCGTCTATGACGTCGATGCCATCGGACTCACACACATATTAAACCGCATGAATCAGGGACTTGATCTCGGTGGTACAAGCTTTGGAAAACCGACTGAGTTTGTTTTAGGAGTTGCGGCCAATCCCACCTCACCAAATCAGGCATTAGAGCGTAAGCGCTTTCGCTATAAGGTTGAAGCCGGGGCCGAGTACGCGATCACTCAGCCGATCTATGACCTTGAGGCCTACGAAAAATTTTTCGAACAGCTCGGCGAAATGCCGATTCCGGTGATTATGGGGATTTGGCCACTTGTAAGCTTAAGAAATGCTGAATTCCTGAAGAACGAAGTCCCAGGTGTCGAAGTGCCAGACTGGGTCCTTACCGAAATGGAAAAAGCGGGCGACGACAAAGACGAGGCTCTTAAGCGTGGCCTTGATATCGCCATTCGCACTATGACAATGGCTAAACAAAAGGGTTTAGTTGCAGGCTTTCAGGTGAGTGCACCTTTTAACCGAGTAAGCGTTGCTTTAAGCGCGATTCATTCGATTTAAAAAACTGTTTCTGATCTAGCCGTAGACGCTCGAATGCGGTACAAAGCCGTCTATGCATTCAACTGAAAAAGAACTCCGAAATATTCTAGAATCCCGTTTAATGTTTATCGATGGCGCCATGGGCACCATGATTCAGCGCTATAAGCTGACTGAGGACGACTTTAGGGGGACTCGCTTTCCGAATCCCGCAAAAGATCTAAAAGGTAACAACGATCTTCTTTCGATCACACGACCTGACGTAATTAAAGAAATTCACCGCCAGTACTTTGAAGCCGGTGCTGATATTGTCGAAACCAATACTTTTTCGGCAACTCGTATCGGGCAGGCAGATTACGGGCTTTCTGACTTTGCCTATGAAATCAATTTTGAATCGGCAAAGATCGCTAAAGAAGTTGCGCAAGAGGTAATGGCCAACGACCCATCAAGACGCTGTTTTGTAGCTGGAGCCTTGGGGCCAACAAACCGTACGGCTTCGCTCTCTCCAGACGTCAATAACCCTGCCTTTCGTGCGGTGACTTTTGACGAACTCGTGGACTCTTACTTTGAACAAGCTAAAGCTCTCCTTGAAGGAGGCGCTGATATACTTTTACCCGAGACTACGTTTGATACCTTAAACTTAAAAGCTTCGATCTTTGCGATCGAAAAACTTTTTAAAGAAAAGGGCCAGCGATGGCCCGTTATGCTTTCAGTCACAATCACGGACGCAAGCGGCAGAACCCTTTCGGGTCAAACTATTGAAGCTTTTTGGTATTCGGTTCAGCATGCAAAGCCCTTAAGCGTGGGAATTAACTGCGCACTCGGTGCAAAAGAAATGCGGCCTTATATCGAGCAGCTTTCAAAAATTTCAGACTGCTATGTAAGCTGTTACCCCAATGCCGGATTGCCCAACCCGCTAAGTGACACGGGTTATGATGAAACTCCCGAGATGACGGCAAGCCTTCTAAAAGAATACGCAGAAGATGGCTTACTTAATATGGTGGGCGGTTGCTGCGGAACGACTCCGCCTCACATTAAGGCAATCGTTACTGAACTTAAGAATGAGAAGCCTCGAAAAATTCCTCTACAAAAATCTGCGACAAACTTGTCAGGTCTTGAACCATTAGTTTCAAAAGTTGAAAAAGGCTCGCCGTTTTTAATGATCGGGGAGCGCACCAACGTTACCGGTTCGCCCAATTTTGCAAAACTCATCAAAGAAAACAAAATGGATGAAGCGCTTCAAGTCGCGCGCCAACAGGTGACCAGTGGAGCCAACATCATTGATATTAACTTTGATGAAGGAATGCTCGACTCTGAAGCTTGTATGGTGAGATTTTTAAACCTCGTCGCTTCAGAACCCGATATCTCTCGTGTGCCGATCATGATCGACTCTTCTAAGTGGAGTGTGATTGAGTCGGGGCTTAAATGTGTTCAGGGTAAATCAATCGTGAACTCAATTAGCCTTAAAGAAGGCGAAGAGATCTTTAAAAAACAGGCGCGCCTGGCTCTTCAATATGGTGCGGCTGTTGTGGTCATGGCCTTTGATGAAAAAGGGCAGGCGGCTGATAGAGAAGCTAAGATTTCGATTTGCCAACGTGCTTACAAAATTCTGACCGAAGAAGTCGGGATGAAACCCGAAGATATTATTTTTGATCCGAACATTTTGACTGTCGCAACCGGGATTGAAGAACACAACAACTACGCGATTAACTTTATCGAAGCGATCCGAGAGATTAAAGCCACTTGTCCCGGCGCTAGAACTAGCGGGGGAGTAAGCAATATTTCGTTTTCGTTTCGTGGTAACAATCTAGTTCGCGAAGCTATGCACTCAGCCTTTTTATATCACGCCATCTCTGCAGGGCTTGATATGGCAATCGTCAACGCCGGAATGCTTGAGGTCTACGAAGAGATCGACAAAGAGCTCTTAGAAAAAGTTGAAGACGTTCTTTTTAATCGCCGTGACGACGCCACCGAAAGATTGGTCGAACTCGCTGAGCGAGTTAAAGGTGCGGGTAAAAAGCGCGAAGGCGATGACTTAAGATGGCGAAATGAAAGCCTTGAAAAAAGAATTGAACACGCTCTCGTAAAAGGTATTACGGACTTTATCGAAGAAGACACCGCTGAAGCCTTAAAAAATCTCAAGCGGCCATTATTAGTTATTGAAGGCCCCCTAATGGAAGGCATGAAGGTCGTAGGCGAACTCTTTGGCTCGGGTAAAATGTTTTTACCACAAGTCGTAAAAAGTGCGCGCGTGATGAAGCGTGCGGTGGCCTACCTTGAGCCCTTTATGGAAGAAGAACGCAAAGTCGCGGGAGCAAAACAAAGCCAAGGTAAAATTGTGCTCGCAACTGTTAAAGGCGACGTACACGATATCGGAAAAAATATTGTAAGTGTGGTACTCGCCTGTAACGGCTACGAAGTAGTTGATCTGGGAGTAATGGTCCCCGCGGACCAAATTTTTAAGAAAGCCCGCGAAGTAAAGGCCGATATGATTGGTTTAAGCGGCTTAATCACGCCTTCACTTGATGAAATGATTTATAACGCCAAAGAAATGAAGCGCTTGGGTTTTGATTTGCCTCTGTTGATTGGTGGAGCTACTACCAGCAAAGCCCACACCGCAATTAAAATCGCGCCTCATTATGACGAGCCGGTGATTCACGTGAGTGATGCCTCATTGGTTGTGGAAGTCTGTTCGCAGATCATGAATCCCGAACATAAGCCCGCTTATGTTCAGACGCTCAAAAACACCCAAGAAAAACTTCGTGAAGCCTTTGCTTCAAAAGACAGAGCTGCAGATATTTTACCATTATCAGAAGTACGAGCCGAGCCAGTGGTTAAAGACTGGGCTAACACGAGAATCGATACTCCCGAGTTTGTGGGAGTCAAAGAAGTCACGAACGTAACTTTAGATGAAATCGTAAGCTATATCGACTGGGGACCATTTTTTTGGACTTGGCAGCTTAAAGGAAACTACCCGAAAATTTTAGAACATTCTAAATATGGTGCGCAGGCGAAAGAGCTTTTTGAAGAAGGTCAAAACTTGCTTCAAAAGATTGTGCGCGAAAAGTGGTTCAGTCCCAAAGCGGTGTTTGGGATTTTCCCGGCACAAGCAGACGGTGATGACGTAGAAGTTTTAGACACAAAAGACTGGAAAACTCCTCAAGGGAAGTTTCATTTCTTAAGGCAACAAAAACAGAAAGCAAACGATAAGGCCGGTGAAGACTTAGGGTATCACTGTCTCGCTGACTTTATTGCTCCTCGCACGTCGGGACGAAAAGATTGTATCGGCGGTTTTGTGGTTACAATGGGAAGCGAAGTCGAAGCGCGCTCTCAAGCCTTTCAAAAAAGCGGCGATGACTATCTTGCCATTATGACGAAAGCCCTAGGGGACAGAATGGCCGAGGCCTTTACAGAACTTTTACATAAAAAAGTTCGGCAATACTGGCGCTACGGAAAAGATGAAAAACTCGGCATTGATGACCTGATCAAAGAAAAATACCGTGGTATTCGACCGGCAGCGGGCTATCCAGCCTGCCCTGATCACACTGAGAAAAAGTTTTTGTGGGAGCTCTTAGATGCTGAGCGAGTCACGGGTGTGAAGCTCACGGAAAGCTATGCAATGAATCCTGGCAGCTCGGTTTCTGGACTGTACTTTGCCCACCCCGAGGCCAAATACTTCTATGTAGGCCCCGTTGGGAAAGATCAAATCGAAGACTACGCACGACGCAAAAACCAAAGCGTGCAAGAAGTCGAGAGATGGCTTTCGCCCAATTTAGCATACTAGGATTGGCGTAACATAATGATTGATTTCGATGCATGGGCGGCTCAAAAAGCAAAGGCCGTCGGAGAAGAAGAGGGCGCTTGGAAAGAGCGTCTACATAATTATTCTCAAGCGGGAGTTCTGGCTCAGATGACCGATGGTGAAACCGAAAAATTTTTGCGAGGACTTCGCTCTGTAGCTCAGCTGGACCGCTTACAGGCTTCGATGGCCGAAGAGACCTCGGTGATCAATCAACTTTTCGAAGCAAGTGCTAAGTCACATTTTGAACTTTCAGATTGGCTAGATGCTTACGATTATTTTTTGCTATGGCTTAAACAAAACCTTCATTCGGCGAAACCCACCATGATGCTTCGGTATCTCACGTCGAGCGTTGAATACGCCCAAGGAAAACCTGAACTCAAAACTTTGACTGAAATGCTTAAAGATTTTTTAACTAACGTAGGTTTTAACGGCAAAGCTCCAAGTCTCCAGCATGGAAAATAAACTGGTCCACTGTATCTTAGCGGATCAGTGCTCCGGATGTTCTTGGATTAATATTCCCTACGATTTGCAGCTCCAAAAAAAGCAAACCGAAATCAGCGAAATCTTAAAAACTCTTGAAAGCAATATTGCCCCCGTTATTCACAGCAGTGGCCCCCGTGCGGGACGTACAAGACTTGATCTAACACTTGAAACTCAAGACGGAAACTCAAGGCTTGGTCTTTATGGCCTTAACCGCCAAGGTATTGTGGACATGCTCGAATGCCCCATGGCAACTCCCGAGCTCGAAGCTTGGCTCAAAGATTTAAAAAAAGAAAAGCTACCGCAAGCGCGCAAGGGGAGCTTAAGACTTAGAATTTCTCCGACAGGTCAGCGTGGGCTTTGGATTGATTTTTCAAATGAAGATATCAAAGCACTACTTGGTGAAGCGACTTGGCTTGAAAAAATGTCGAAGCATGCAGTCATTGAAATCGGTCAGCGCAATAAACGTCTGATTAAAAAAGACGGACGTTTTAAACTTGGCGAGCCCGAGTTTGCTCCTTGGTTTGAAACTTATTTAGGCGAAGAGTTAAAAGCACATCCCATTTATTTACCGATCTCAGGATTCACACAAACTGGGTTTTCGGCAAACAAGCTTCTAATTCAAACGGCACTTTCGATGATGAATCAAATTTCTGCGACTGAGGTGCTCGAACTATTTTGCGGAAGCGGCAACTTCACTTTAGCGATGGCTTCGCGTGGACTTGATGTCACGGCAATCGAGCTTGATGCCGCGGCTCTCGAGGGTTTAGAGAAGTCTCTAAAAGAACTGGGTCTTGATTCAAAAGTGACAATTAAACGGAAAGATCTTTATCGAATCCCTAAAGAAGAGCTGAGTTTTCCAGTTTGGTTTGTTGACCCACCTCGCTCGGGTTTAAAATCAGTTGTCGACCGCTTAGCAGAACTCTCTGAGGCTGAGCGACCCAAGCATCTTATATATGTCAGCTGCTTTCTTCAAAGTTGGGCCGATGATTCACAAAAATTAAAAGCCCTCGGCTACAAACTTTCTGATTTGCAAGGCGTCGATCAGTTTCCAAACACGCCGCACTGCGAGTGGATTTCACGCTTTAGTCTTTGATAGTGCCCGTCGCCCTTTTTGCAACCCGGCGGGTTGCAAAAAGGACGACGGGCCCTCTTGAATTGCGATCAAATCTAATAATCTTAGTTTCTATTTAGACCAATCTTTCAGCAGCTGATACTTCAGTGGTGTCATTTAGTTTGCGCACGCTCGTTGCAATACCTTGATTGAATTCTAAAAACCGTTTGAGGGGAGTCAAAATGGGACC
>CAZDFM010000007.1:0-12669 GCA_964504465.1 uncultured Pseudobdellovibrionaceae bacterium
CTCGAGGACTATCTTCCCATAACGAAAAAGCCGGATGCTTTTTTAGAAGAGGTGAGTGTCGGCGACCTAAGTAGGTTGAGCATAGTTCTCTTTCTTTCAGGCGCGTTTGATGAAAACCCAAAAAATTATTTATTTAAAGATCAGAATCTCAAAGCGGTCGATAATGACGGCAGTTTATATTCGTTTGGGCAATATTCAGACTGGCCCTTTGAGTCTGTGAATCGAGAGATCACTTCAAACGAAGTTGATAATTTTCCTTTTGCTAAAGAGAAAGCGGCCAGTAGAGAGCAATTGCTGAGTTTGATTAAAAAACGTTTTCCTCAAATGTCTTTAGCCTGGGAGAGAAGTTTAAGCAGCACAAATTCAAAGCGACTACCCGAGAAATTTCACTACGTCGAAACTCAGAACTCGATTTGGGTAAAACGAATCCGAGAGGGGCTCACGTATCAACATCTTCGTTACGTGAGTGCAGATACTCTTAAAAAACTCATTGAGCTAAACACCGAAAAACTTCACGCAAACCTCAGTCAGGTGCAAGGTTGCAAAGAGAACGAAGTTTATGTCGAACTCATTCTCAAAAAACGAGATGTTTTGCTTAGAACTCTGACAAGCGAGAACGCATTCCAAATTTTTGGAAAATAAGCCTGACCTGTATTAACTGCGCGCGAGTTTAGTTAATCGATTGAACTTGTGCGATATACGGAAGATTTCTGAAATTGTTCTGATAGTCGAGACCGTAGCCCACAACAAAATCATTGGCGATTTTAAAGCCGACGTAGTCAATCTTGCAGTCAATCTTCATGGCTTCCGGCTTTAAAAGTAGGCTTGCAACTTTAACACTTCGAGGCTCTCGTGACTTTAAATAGGTCGTGAGAAAATGCATTGATAAGCCGGTGTCTACGATGTCTTCGATGATTAAAACGTGTTGGCCGCGTACAGAATGGTTCAAATCCATACTTAAGCGAACTTCCCCAGATGAGGTCATAGAATTGTAACTCGAAAGTTGGCAGAAATCGCAAATCACATCGCCTTCAAGTTCACGAATCAAATCAGAGTAAAACATGAAAGAACCCTTGAGGACGCCGACTGCTAAAATGGTCTCACCCTTGTAGTCTTTGGTGATTTGAGCGGCCATTTCTTTAATCCGAGCTTTTAATGTTGCTTCGTCAATAAGGGGACTCATTTTTAGATTTTCCATAGATCACCTTTCAAGAGAAGCCGCGAGCAGCCATTTGTTTGTGGCCTCACCGCAGTATTAAAGCTGATATCGACCATAGCAAGGCTTTAGCTGGCTGTCATCACCCCAGGGGGGCGGTTTTTTGAGTTTCTTGCACCGGCTGAGCTGGTTTTTTATGCGTGAGCGCCAAGCGAGTCGGAAGGTCAGCGTCAAAATGTGTTCGGCAGCGAGCCTCATAAGCTTCGGTTGACCCAACGAGGATATCACCTTGAACGGCGACTAGGCGCTGGGTTCGAGTCGCCGGCTCTCCGCAGACAACACAAATCGCGTACTGTTTTCGAACGACTTCTGCAATCGCCAGCAATTGCGGCATAGGGCCAAAGGGTGCACCTTTCCAATCCGTGTCGAGGCCCGCAATCAAAACGCGTTTTCCGGCATCGGCAAGGGTCGTGGCTACTTTTACGATGTCCTCATCAAAAAACTGAGCTTCATCAATTCCAACAACTTCGGTATTTTTTTCGACCAGAGAAAGGATCTCAAAAGGAGTTGAGACGACCTGAGAAGGAACCATGCTCTGATTATGTGAAGCCACTTGGTCTTCGCTATAACGATCGTCGATCTTGGGTTTAAACACTTGGATTTTCTGTTTCGCAAATTGAGCGCGACGAATTTGTTTAATCAGCTCTTCTGTTTTGCCGCTGAACATGCAGCCCACAATCACTTCAATCCAGCCTGGCCGAAATTTAAACCTAGAAAAGCTCCCGTTCACTTGAATCCCCCAAATTGTCCCCAAAGATGAACAACTAGCTAAAAACACGTTTGCTCAATGGACAAGTGAAAAGCTAAAGAATTTGTTTGCTGGCTCTGAGCTCCATGTTAAAGCTTTAGCCGTTGCGTCTCAGCTCGTCTGGAGAGCAAGCAACTTATGATTAACTACGAGCAACTATGCGCAACAAACCTTGACACTGTTAAAGAGGAAAACCCAATGGCCCAAAAAAAGTCTAAAGTAAAGGCTCCAGCAAAAACTCGTTCTACCAAAAAAACTGCACCCAAAGCGGCAAAGAAGACGTCGGCAAAAAAGGTAGCGAAGAAAACTTCGGCAACAAAGGTCTCTGCCAAGCCGAAAAAGACGCAAGTAAAAACACAGGCAAAATCACAGACAAAAAATCAATCGAGCAAAAAGGCCGCGAAGCCCGCACCTCGAACGACGGTTAAAAAAGTCATCAACGATGCGATGGCAAAAGTTAAAAGTGTGATTTCAAATGTTGCCGATAGCATGACTCCTTCAAAAGTTGGCACCCCCGCACCTGCAATTGCGCTTCAGGCAACTGGCGGAAAACAAATTGATCTTGCAAGTCTCAAGGGCAAAAACGTGGTTCTTTATTTTTATCCCAAAGACGATACTCCGGGCTGCACTCTAGAAGGCCAAGATTTCACTCGGCTTCATAAAGAATTTAAAGCTGCTAACACCGAAGTGTTTGGTGTTTCTCGTGATAGCGTTCAATCACACGATAAGTTTAAAGCCAAACAAAATTACAGCATTGATCTGCTCAGTGATTCAGATGAAAAACTTTGTAATGCATACGGCGTTATTAAAATGAAAAACATGTACGGCAAAAAAGTGCGCGGCATTGAACGGTCGACTTTTGTTCTGGATGCAAATGGCAACGTGGCAAAAGAATGGCGTAAAGTCAGTGTGCCAGGGCACGCCGAAGAAGTTTTGAACTTTGTTAAGAGCCTTTAAGTAGAAATTCCTTGAGGTGCTCACGGCGAGTGGGCGCCTTAGGTGCACTCAAAGCGGCTATCGCACCGAGAGTACAATTACAAATTCAGATAAATTATCGGCAAAATCAGGTGAGTCTAAGATCACAAGGGGAGTGTTACTTGGAGGGTTGGCGTTTTCGACTCCGCCTCCACTGTGGGGAACCACTCCGTAGACAAGAAGAGTCGAATTGGTCGTCAGGTTTTGAGTTGTTCCAAATCTGACGGGGGTAGTTGAGTTGTAAAGAACTCTAAGTTCAACACTCGCACCAGTTGCTGTGACTTGGCTTACTGTCGCGTCAAGGCTCAGTCCCGCATTTGTGGGTGTCGGAGGGGGAGCAATTCCGCCTGCGGGAGTGGCGTTAAGTTCAAAGTTGGCGGTGACACTGCTTCCATCTTTAATCGCACCCGACCGTGTGCCCGGAAGTCTTCGGCCATTTTTAAGCCAGCTACTGAGCTCGTCCGCATTAGGGTGGAGCAATATTCTGTATTGATCACCTTCAGAGATGATTTGGCTTTGGCTTGCAGCACTTGCAAGTGCCGCGCGAGGAAACTCAAAAAACTGCATTTGAATTTGTGTCGGTTGAACCACTGTCGCGGGTACCGCCGTTCCAGGGGGAGCTATGGGCGGAGGAGTCACGGCTTGAGTTTCGCCCTCAGCGTTTTCACCTTCAACACCTTCATCAGAAGCGACAGTGCCTTCGCTTGTTTCAAAATCTGCACGGGGTAAAGTGCGGCGGCTGACACTTGTGTCGGTAACTGGCGCCGAAGGCGGAGCAGGGGCGGCGGCAGGAGGTGGCGTTGCCGGAGGAGTCATAGGTGGAGTTGGCGTTGGGTTTTGCGCCTGAACATTTACCGCATCAGATGTTTCAGTAAGACTCTCTGTGGGGGAAACATTTGGATTTTCAACAATCGCAGGTGCTTCAATAGAGTTATTAGAATTTACTTTCGTAAGAAAAATTGCGACAGCGGCGACTAAAATAATTCCGCCCACAACATAGAGCATGGGGTTTTTCTTTACCCTTTGTCCGACCGATTCTTTTTTGGGAGTGTAATTGTCAGTATCAAGACCGCAGTTAGCGCAGTACCGGTCTTTGGGTTGTGTAAATCCGCAGCGCGGGCATTCCATCATAGCCATTGGACCTGAATTTCTCCCAAGTTCTGACGTTTCTTTCCTGACTTAAAGGCTAACACTCCACAGCAATTCCTAAAAGCGATTTTAACCAGACTTGACGCGGTTTATCTCGATGCTAAAGTGGATACAAGTGGGAGATTGTGGGAAAAAGTGGAAATTAGGATTATTTCCATAATATCACATATCACCCTCGGAAGAGCCCAAGGATGGGCTCATTGAGTTCGCCGCCTCTGTTGTGAGGGGCAAAAGATTAAAGGGATTCATAGGATTTGAATCTCTGGTTTCGAAGAATCACAGAATGTGAGTCTTTGAATTCGAAAGGTTAGGATGACCAAACTGTTACGGGGGCGTTTCGACTGCAAAGTCGACGCAAAAGGAAGGCTCTCATTGCCTTCAGCACTGCGCACGCAGTTGCCTGCTTCGTCATCGACGAAGCCCGTAAATCTTGTCATCACCAACTCTCTTTTTAAAAATCGTAAATGTCTCGATGTTTATCCAGAAGATGAATGGAAGAAGTTAGAAAAACGTATCGCCGCACTTCCATCTCTTAAAGTCGAAGTTCAAGCTTATCAACGCTTTTATCTTTCAGCCGGTCAGCCGATTGAACTCGACGGTCACCACCGTATGCTCGTTCCACAAACTTTAAGAAAATTTGCTGGGATCGAAGAAGACATCGTGGTCATCGGTATGGGTTCGAAGTTTGAAATTTGGCCTGCAAGCATTTGGCTTTCACTTCAAGAGGAGCTTTCTCAGCAGTTTGATGATATTCAAGCCGCCGTTGCTGCTCTCGAGGAGGCTGAATGAGTAAAACAAAAAAGATGAGCCATATTCCGGTTTTGTTAACTGAAGTTTTAGAAGAAGCAAAGGGAACCACCTCGCCTGTGAATGTGATGCTGGATGTGACCTTCGGAAGAGGCGGACACTCTGCCGCTTTAAGAAACTTATTTTCAGAAGCTTTACTTATCGGTCTGGATCAAGACGCTGAAGCCGTTGCATTTGCAGAACAAAATTTTGCAGATTGGTCGAACTTCAAAATGGTCCGCGGGAATTTTCATGACATCAAAGATCTTATCTCAAATGAAATGTCGGGCTTTTTAGAGGGCCGAAAATTTGATTTGATTTTGGCTGATTTAGGCGTGAGTTCTCCACAGCTCGACGAAGGTCATCGTGGTTTTAGTTTTTACCACGACGGTCCACTTGATATGCGGATGGATCAACGCGCTCCCATCATGGCAAAAGACATCGTAAACACTTGGTCCAATGAGGACTTAATTGCTCTGTTTCAAAATTACGGCGAGATCAGAAAACCATTTCGTGTGGTGGAACGTATTGTAGAGGCCAGGTCAGTAAAAGCCTTCGAAACCACTGCCGAACTTTCATATTTGATCGAAAAAGCTGAAGGCTGGAAGAAAAAAGGGTACCACCCCGCAACTCAGTATTTTATGGCCCTACGTCTAGAAGTAAATCACGAGATCGACCGTCTTGAGTCGTCTTTTGTAGCGCTTATGGAAAGCCTAAACCCGGGTGGAAGGTTTTTAGTTATTACCTTTCACTCGCTTGAAGACCGCATTGTTAAAAATTTATTTAAAGAACGTTCAGATCTTGGTGCCCCAGTTCATAAAAAGGTGATTCAAGCTGAATGGTCCGAGAAAAAAAGCAACCCTCGTGCACGCAGTGCAAAGCTCCGCGTGTTTGAGAAAGGAAGTCACTCATGAATAAAGCAAACGCTAACAAATTACGACCGTTCTTAAGTCTATTGATTATTGTCGGCACTTTGTTTTCAACCGTATTTTTTAAGATGGAAGTACGTCGCATGGGTTACCTGGTCCTGAAACAAAACCGTGAGTTTAAAAGTGTACAAGATGATTTTCGTATCAACGTGATGACTTTTGCTAAGGTAACCAGACCAGATAGAGTTCGCGAATTTGCAGTTTCTCAACTAACATTAAATGATGCACGCAGGGGCCAGATTATCCATATTACGGCTGACCGAATCGCGGTGCCGCAGTAACCTAAATGTACTGCAATTAGTGTCCAGTTATGAGGTAAAATGAAGTCCCGTATTGTTTTGATTTTCCTATTGCTCAGCACGGTTTGGTGTGTACTTCTTGGGCGAGCAATCTGGCTCCAACTTTTACCAAACGAACGCCTCACGCAACTTCAACGCAAACAATTTGAAACAACCCTCAACGTTGAGTCCCGCAGAGGCGCAATCTTTGATCGCGTTGGTAAAGAGCTTGCGATCACAATTGCAACGCAGTCGCTTTTTGCAGACCCACAATTAATTGAAGATCCATTTAAAACCGCTCATCAATTAAAAAAGATTTTAAATGTTAATTTTAGAGAAACGAATCAATTGCTGAAACGAAAAAACAGCCGCTTCGTTTGGGTAAAAAAACAACTGACACCAGAACAAGTGAGCAAAGTAAAAGCACTAGGCAATAGAGGGCTTGGCTTTATCGAAGAACCAAAACGCGTTTATCCAAAAGAAACCTTACTTGCCCAAACTTTAGGCTTTGTAGGCAAAAGCGGAAAAGGCCTCGAAGGTTTAGAACTTCAATGGAATGAACATCTCAAAGGACAAACCCGAAAAATTTTGGCCCCTCGCGATGCGCGCGGTCGCCCGCTCTTAAAAGACGTTCGTGCTCTCATCGATGTTCCAGACGGTGGAGATCTAAAGCTTACAATCGACAGTGAACTCCAGTTTATTTTAGAAAAAGAACTAGAAGCCGCAATCGATAAACATGAAGCTACTGGCGCATACGGTATCATTTTAGATGCGCAAACCTCAGAGGTTCTTGCGATCGCCAATTCGCCACATTTTAATCTAAATGAGGCCTCGAGGTTTTCTCAAAATATCCGACGCAACAAAGTCGTGACCGATTCGTTTGAACCTGGAAGCACAATCAAAACTTTTGTCGTCGCGGGCGCACTCAAGCAAGGGCTCGTAAAACCTAGCACTCGCATTAATTGCGAAGGCGGTAAGATGAAAGTCGGCGACCGCTGGATTCGCGAAGCCGACGAACACCATAGTTTCGACTCTTTAACCGTAACCGAGGTTCTTGCGCAATCTTCAAACGTGGGTGTAGCAAAGATCGCGTTTCAGATGGGTGACAAAAACATCAAGTCGACACTCGAGGACTTTGGATTCGGTGAAAAACTTAATATCGGATTTCCCGGAGAATCTCGTGGGATCATCAATCGACTCCCATGGAGACAACATTTACTGAGCAACGTTTCTTTTGGGCACGGAATGTCTGCCACTCCTTTACAAATTGCGAATGCTTATGCGGCAATCGCAAACGGCGGAGTTCTACATAAGCCCCGCATTGTAAAATCAGTTTATAAAGAAGGTCGTTGGATCGATCAGCCCAACGAAGAGATTCGCCGCGTGCTTACTCCAGCGCAGGCCTCAACTATGACATTGATGCTGACTTCAGCGACGTCCGACTCTGGAACCGGAGGAAAAGCCAGAATCTTAGGCTTTCCTGTCGCCGGCAAAACCGGTACCGCCCAAAAAGTAGATCACGAAAAGGGCGGTTACGTGAAGAACGCCTACATTTCAAGTTTTGCGGGTTTCGTTCCGGCGCATGCACCAAAGTTTGTAGTCTATATTGCGGTTGATGATCCTAAAAAAGATTATTACGGCTCTCAGGTGGCGGCTCCGGTTTTTTCAAGAGTAAGTCAGTATGCAGTCCGAAAAGCGGGGCTCTCGCCCATTTTGTTTGACGAAAAAAACATGGTGCCACTTGATCAGTTAACTAAGTCCGACTCATCACGTGATCATTCACAGAAACGTGCTTTAGCTAAAATTCGCGAAGAAATTAAATCTCAAAATACAAACTTGACCCCCAACCTAGTTGGTTTAAGTTTGCGAGAAGTTTTAAATCGCACCAAAGGCACAGATATTCAGTTACGTATTGAAGGAAGTGGTTGGGTGGCAAAGACCCATCCCGCTGCCGGAGAAACTCTGCTGAAGAATCAAAAGTTAGAATTAGTTTTAAAGGAGTAGTTAGAAACGCATGAAGCTCTCGCAGCTTTTGTCTCTCTTTGCGCAGCTCGGGTGGGGAGATGACCCCACGGCTACTGTCGAAGGCGTGACCTCAGACTCCAGGCAAGTAAAGCCTGGATTTGTTTTTGTGGCTGTGCGTGGACACGCGGCGGACGGGCATTTGTTTTTGTCACAGGCCGTAGCAAGTGGCGCAATCGCGCTTGTCGTTGAAGATAGCTCTCAGGTTCCTCTTGATTACAAAGGCGCGGTCGTGCAGGTTTCAAGCACCCGCGAAGCGCTTGATAAAATTGCAGCACGCTATTTTGGTGATCCGGCCCATGAGCTTTTTTGTGTGGGCGTCACCGGCACCAACGGCAAAACCTCGGTCACTTATATGATCGAGCATCTGCTGAATCGCTTTGGCTGGCCAACGGGTGTACTTGGGACAATCAATCATCATTTAGGCGAAAAAATCTGGAATTCTGAACTGACCACTCCTGATCCGGTCACTTTGCAGAAGCGCATCCGCGAGTTTTTATCATTGAACGCCAAGGCTGTGGCGTTTGAAGTTTCATCGCACGCGTTAGACCAGCAACGCGTAGATCAAATTCCGTTTGATGTTGGGGTGTTCACTAATCTTACTCGTGATCATCTTGATTATCATAAGGACATGGAAACTTATTTCTCTGCCAAAGAAAGACTTTTTAATAGCCTTCTCGCAAAGTCAAAAAAACATCAAGTTTATGCGGTGATCAACAAAGATGATCCCTATGGGCAACGGATGCAGGTCGGGAACAATGTAAAAGTTTGGAGTTATTCAGAGCGAGAAGGAGATTTTGTTTTTAAAATTCTTTCTCAGGGTTTTGATGGAAGCAAAATTCAACTCCGCACACCTCGAGGCGAGTCCGAAGCTTTGATCCCTTTGCCGGGACGTCACAATATTTACAACGGTGTTGCAGCCATAGCCACTGCGATGGCTGCAGGTATGTCCTTAAAAGCTGCAGCAGAGGCGATGAGCTCATTTACCGGAGTCCCCGGGCGTTTACAAAAAGTCGAAAACAATAAGAAGCTCAATATTTTCGTCGACTATGCTCACACAGATGATGCCTTAAAAAGTGTTTTGAGTTCTCTGAACCATGTGCGTGAACTCAGCGGCAAGAAAAACAAAATTATTACGGTCTTTGGCTGCGGCGGCGATCGCGATAAAGGCAAGCGCCCATTGATGGCGCAAGTTGCAAGTGAGTTATCCGACAAAGTGGTGATCACTTCAGATAATCCGCGCACTGAAGACCCAATGAGTATTATTCAAGATGGGTTGAACGGATTAAGCCAAGAAATTATCAAAAAAAAGGTTTCGACCCAGATCGACAGAAGATCCGCGATTGCCCATGCCTTGCAATCTGCGCAAGAAAATGATGTGATTTTGATTGCGGGCAAGGGCCACGAGAATTATCAAATTATTGGCACAAAAAAGATTGCCTTTGATGATGTCGCGGTTGTGAAAGAACTTTTGCAAGCAAACTAAACAGGAGACCGACATTGAGTTGGAGCCTTTCGGCAAAAGAGTTAATCAAAGCTACGGGAGCTACCACGACTGGTAAGTTCGATGACTCCTTTAATTTCACTGGAATTGGAACAGACACTCGCCAAGACTTAACCGGAAAACTCTTTGTTGCGCTCAAGGGCGAGAACTATGATGCTCACCAGTTTTTAGGCGCAGCGATCAAAGCTGGAGCGAAGGGCGCTTTAATTCACGAACGCCCTGCAGATATAGACGCTGCTTTTCCGTTGTTTGTCGTCAAAGACAGTCTCAAAGGTTTACAAGATCTTGCTCACTTCTGGCGTAAGAAACATAATTTTTTTGTTTTAGGAGTAACGGGCTCAAATGGCAAAACCACCACTAAAGAATTCGCCAAAGCTATCATCTCATCGGCAAAACGAACTTACGCAAGTCACGGAAGCTTTAACAATCATTGGGGAGTTCCGATTTCATTGCTGAGTGCCGAGACCGACTCCGAAGTTTTAATTCAAGAAATGGGTATGAATCACAAAGGCGAAATCGCGACTCTTTGCAAAATTGCCGAACCCAATGTCGTGGTGTGCACAATGGTAGGCACCTCGCACATTGGCGAAGTGGGTTCACAGCAGGATGTGGCGCTGGCAAAAGAAGAGATTTACTTAAATTCGCCTCAAGCCAAATTTATCTTTAATCTAGACAATGAATTCACACGCGCCATGTACGACAAGCATAAGTTAAAAAAGAAGCCCGAAGAGCTGATGACTTTTTCTGCATTTTCGAACTCTGAGATCTCACTTCGCGCCGATAGACTCACTCTCGATGGTTTGCATGTGGTCGGGAGCATTGCAGGAGTGCAAGGATCCGCTCAGGTTCCTGCCTTCGGTCGTCAAAATGTGGTCAACTTAATGGCAGCCTCTGCGTTAGCTCTGGCGGCAGGCTTAACTCCTCAGCAAATTTGGAAAGCCTTACCTCTTTGCCAAGGAACATGGGGCCGAAATCAATGGATGAAACACGCAAGCGGTGCGCGGGTTCTCTTTGATGCCTACAACGCGAATCCCGAAAGTATGGCGGCCTTACTGAAGAATCTCTATGAGTTAAGCGACAGTCCGGGGCGACGAATCTTGATCTTAGGTGAAATGAAGGAGCTTGGCGGCGAGTCCGCTCCCGCTCATCACCGTTTAGGAGAGCTTTCGGGCCAACTTTCTCCCGATGTGGTGTGGTTTGCAGGGGAACATCAAGCCGATTTTGAGGCCGGAATTAAGACCTCTGGGTTTAATAAAAATCTATTCCTATCAAATAGTTACGAACAAGGTCTTGCATTGAAAATCGGCTCTATGCTAAACCATGATGATATCGCGGTTATCAAGGGCTCCCGGTCGATGAAACTGGAGCAAGTAATTGAAAGCTGGCAGCTCGTGGGATCTTCCCAAAGTTCGTTAAAGAAATAGCGGATTTCTGAGTCAACCAAGCTTCGACGGCTTCACGTCCTTGAGAAACTTATCTTTACACTTTTCTCACGGGAGATACGGCCTCAATGCTCTATCGCTGGCTGACTGAATTTTCTGACGTTGTCTCTGCACTGAATGTTTTCCGCTATATTACCTTTCGTAGTTTCATTTCTTTCTTTACCGCTTTTTTAGTGTGCTGGATTTGGGGCCCATTTTTTATTCGCCGAATGGTGCGAAAACAAATCGGTCAATCCATTCGCGATGACGGACCTCAATCCCATAAAAAGAAACAGGGAACTCCCACTATGGGTGGAACCTTGATGCTTGTGAGTTTTTTAGTTCCGGCTTTTCTTTGGGTAGATTGGTTCAATCCTTTTGTTTGGGCCGTCGTGATGGTCACGACCACTTATGGAGCGATAGGTTTTTGGGATGACTGGTTAAAAGTATCTAAGAAAAACACCAAAGGTCTTCCGGGCAAACTTCGCTTGGCGCTCGAATTTTTAACAGTTGTCGTAGTGGTGGGAATTTTAGTTCACCGCGGTGATTTGCCTACAATGATTTATTTGCCTTTCTTTAAGTCGGTCGCATGGGATCTTGGTTTCTTTTATGTTCCTTTTGCGGCTCTCGTTGTGGTCGGTTGCGCGAATGCCGTAAATCTGACTGATGGTTTAGATGGCCTAGCAATTGTGCCCGTGATCATTTGCGCTGGGACTTTCGCAATTTTCGCCTATGTTGCGGGTCACTCACAAATTGCAAGTTACTTAGGAATTCCGTTTGTTGCAGGCTCGGGAGAACTCACGATTCTTGCGACGGCAGTGATGGCTTCGGGCTTAGGGTTCCTTTGGTACAACAGTTATCCCGCGCAAGTTTTTATGGGCGATGTTGGAAGCCTCAGCCTTGGCGGATTCTTAGGTATTATGGCCGTCATCACCCAAAACGAATTATTGCTGATTCTTTTGGGCGGAGTATTTGTTGTTGAAGCGCTCAGCGTGATCACTCAAGTGGCAAGCTTTAAGCTGACAGGAAAACGGGTTTTTAAGATGGCACCCATCCATCATCATTTTGAATTAAAAGGTTTAGACGAAACAAAAATCATAGTTCGCTTTTGGATCATTTCGATCCTACTGGCAGTATTATGCCTAGCGACTTTAAAATTGAGGTGATCATGCTCCAAATATCCGATCTAAAAGATCGACGTATCCTTATCGTGGGACTGGCACGTACCGGTGTATCTCTTGCTAAGTTTTTATCTTCACACGGTGCCAAAGTTACGATTTCGGATCATAAATCAAAGGCCGAACTAGCTCAGCATCTTGAGCTAACCGAAGGTTTAGATATCACTCTAGAGCTTGGCGGGCACACTCCGAAGACGTTTTTAAACCAAGATCTAATTGTTCTTTCTCCGGGCGTTCCTCCGCACCTAAAAATCTTCGACTACGCTCGAAGCCAAGGTGTAAAGGTGACTGGCGAATTCGAATTCTGTGCTCAGTTTGTAAAAGAGCCCGTGATTG
Organism: uncultured Pseudobdellovibrionaceae bacterium; assembly: GCA_964504465.1. Taxonomy (GTDB): domain Bacteria; phylum Bdellovibrionota; class Bdellovibrionia; order Bdellovibrionales; family UBA1609; genus CAZDFM01. The sequence continues at coordinate 12,543 of CAZDFM010000007.1, forward strand.
CGATCACAGGTACAAACGGAAAAAGCACAGTGTCTCATTTGATTGATCTTTTCTTAAAAGAGTCAGGTGTGAAGACTTGGATTGGCGGTAATTACGGACTGCCTTTGAGCGAGTACTTAGCCAAAGG
>CAZDFM010000007.1:12679-14820 GCA_964504465.1 uncultured Pseudobdellovibrionaceae bacterium
GATGTCGTCATTGCCGAAGTGTCGAGCTTTATGCTTGAGCACGTTGAAACGTTCACTCCTAAAAATATCGTGTTCACGAATTTGGCCGAAAACCATTTAGATCGTTATCGCTCGATGGAAGAGTACATCAACGCAAAACGAAAAATCTTTTTAAACACTAACCAGGCTACGACGAGTGTATTAAACGCTGACGACAACGCAGTGGTTGAATTAGCAAGAGACCCCGCGGTCCAACGTGGAAGAATCTTTTACTTTTCTCGTAAACCGTCGTTAGAGCCTCAGATTATGAATATCGGTGGCGCCGTTGCGATCAAAGATCAAATTCGAGTTCGCACAGGCCCTGAGATCGAATACTACTCACTCGCTAACACTAAGATGCGCGGTAAACACTCGCACGAAAACGTCATGGCAGCAGTCCTTGCAGCCCGAGAACATGGCGCTCGGCACGAGTCTGTTCAACGCGTAATTGATTCTTTTAAAGGTATGGCACACCGACTTGAATATGTTCGTCGTGTGGGCGGAGTTGAATTCTACAACGATTCAAAAGCTACAAACGTTCACGCTGTCGCCAGAGCGCTTGATGCTTTCGAAGAGAATGTAATTTTAATTATGGGCGGTAAGGATACAAACCTTAACTACACTCCGCTAAAAGATAAGATTCAGCGTCGTGTGAAGACCTTAATCCTAGTCGGTGAGGCAAAAGAAAGAATCAACCGTGATATCGGGGATTACAGCGAGACCTTCCTCATTGGGACTTTTGAAGAGGCTGTGTTAATTGCCTACCAAAAAAGCCGAATCGGCGACACCGTTCTTCTGTCACCGGGAGCATCAAGCTTTGACATGTTTGACTCGTATGTTGAGCGTGGAAACTACTTTAAAGAGATCATTAATAATTTCGACTAGAAAACCTTCGAAATTTTAGTGCTGATAAAAAGACTCGTCATTGACGGGTCTTTTTTTTACTACCAAAGTCTGTGAATGGACTCGCCCAAAGCCGAGTTTCTGTGCGCGAAGAATACCTCTTGATAAAATATATTTATAACTGTTTTTAGTTTACCGAAGAGATAGGGGAGAATCAAAAGGAGCGTCTCTTGGTTAAAATATTAATAGTCGATGATGATCCTATCTCTGTGAAAATCTGCTGCCATCATCTCGAGCCCCATTTTCGCGTTTATATCGCTCACGATGTCGAAAGCGCAAAAAAGATCGTTCAAAAAGAAAATATCAGCGTTGTGTTGTCAGACTTTTGGCTTAAAGAGTTCAGCATCGATGAACTTCTTGAATGGCGCAATCAACACGCTATATCAGTTCCAGTCATTGGGATGTCAAAGTACTCTGAACAAGTAAAAATGAAACAGGCTATTGAAAAAGGTCTTTTTGATTTCCTAGCAAAACCCGTTGATAAAGCTCGTCTGGTCGAATGTGTCCAGCTTGCATTGTCGTTGGACAATAAGAAGTGGACTCTGCCAGTTTTAAATTTGAAAATTGCCGAGAAGGCCGCTTCGAATCCGGCGATTTTAAATGCGGCCACACTTCTCAGTATTTTTGGGCCAGACGCACGGCTTATGAACGAATTGATAAAAGCCTTTTTAACTGAACTTGAACTCAAGCGTTCGCAATTTGAAGTATTGCTTTTGAAGGCCGATTTTAAAGATCTGCATCGTGATATCGTGATGTTGACCCATCGATTAGAAAGCTCTGCTTGTTATATCGGAGCCGAAGAACTCGCACTGGCTTGTCGCGAAATCGAAAGCTGTATCGTTCGAGGTGAAAGCATTCAACACGGAGATTTAAGACATCTCTTAGATAGTATTGCTAAGCTCAACAAACAGCTCACCAATATTCTTGATAGCAAATCGATTTTACCTTTAGGCTAATTTCTTTTGAGAGCGCTGCGTGAGTGCTTCAAGAGTTGCCGCAGCAAGCTCATTGAGAGGAAGCTGTAGCTTTACAGCGCCGTTAACAAAGGCAGCTTTGGGCATTCCGTACACCACACTGCTTTCTTCATCTTGACCTAAGGTAAATGCGCCTTGTTTTTGCATTTCTAGTAGGCCTAAGGCGCCGTCTTTACCCATTCCGGTCAAAATAATTCCAAGTGCTCCGGCCTTGGCGAGTTTCGCAACCGAATGAAAAAGAAAGTC
>CAZDFM010000008.1:0-13995 GCA_964504465.1 uncultured Pseudobdellovibrionaceae bacterium
GATCAGGGCTTAAGGTTGTTACTGTAGCACCGTCGATCACAGTCACTCTTAAAACACGAGCATCGCCGTTTGAAGGAGTGTATCCACCAATACAAGTATTAGTAGAGCCCGCATCATTCACGCGAATCTGTGTGCCTTTGTTGGCAAGAATTTGCTCCATTGACAAGCCAGGATCGTCTGAAGTTCTTTTAGCTGATAAAACAGGGGAACCCACTTGCGAAGCAATCAATCCACTCGTAAGCGAAAGATTAATATTGGTCTGAAGTTCTTCGTAAAGAAGACATGAACCTGAAGCATTATAAATTTGATATTTGATATCGACGACTGAAGTCAGCGGACCACTGCCAGTCGAGTTGAGTAAGCGACCTTGGTAAGTAAAATAGCTCGGAATGTCTGCAGCTGATGCAGACATCACATGAAACATACTTAAGAAGAAAGTTAAAATCAGTAAACGAGCCACGATAACTTATCGGCTGGATCTTGAGGTCTTCTTAACGATTTAGGCGCAGAATGGAACAAATTGAGACGAAAGTTAAGTGTATGTAAAAACCTTCATATTTACTCTCCCACGGTAGGTTAGGCCCCGGGTCAGTAGACATGATCCTTATCGAAATGAGACCGTCTTAACGTCTAGGAAGGATGTTGTACGAATCAGATTCTTTGAGAAGGCCGTACACATGATTAGACAAGAGTCCAGCCATCCGACGGTACTCCCCGAGCACATCTATATGTATAGCACTGGTTTGCATCGACTCTTTCTGATTTTTCACAAGTCTCTCGATGTGTGACTCGCGAAGAGTCTTCTCAAGCTTTCGAATGCGGCGTTTATGATAGAGCACTTGTCCCGCGAGTTCGGCATCTTGCCTTTGAAATGCACTCAGCGAAAGTGAAGCAATTTGGCAAACAGATTCGGCCATTTCTTCGAGTTCCTTCCAGCCTTCTTTGCTGAACTCAAGCTTAAGACCATGTTTTTTGCTTGCGAGATCTCTTAGAGAATTATCGATTACGTCTGCGGCTTTTTCAAAATCTGAGGTCGCAGTTAGAATTCTCATCATTTGAAAATGCAAATGAGAGCCGGAGCCGACTTTTTCCATCAAATCCGTTATATAGAACTTAATTTCGCGGTTTAAAAGGTCGACGTTGTCGTCGCGCTTCTTAATACTGTCGATGAGATCGAGATCGTAGTGCTTAAAAAGCTTTATTGAGTCGCCTACCATAGAAATAACAATATCACCCATGCGAAGAGCTTCTCGTTCGGCCTGAGCTAATGCAACGGCCGGAGATTCCCAATCTTTTTTAATAATATATTCTGAAGAAAATTTTGCTTCTCTGGCATTGGGGGGAATTAATTTTTCAATTAGTTTCGCTCCAAGATTAATACCGGGATAAAACAGGATCGCGGCCGTCACGTTATAAAAAGTATGAATATTGGCGATGTCACGAGCGGGGTTTCCGCTGCTGAGCCATTCGGCCATCAGGTTTGTAAATGGTAGAAATAATAAGACGCCGGTGATTTTATAAAAGAAATGTGCCCACGCGACTTGTCTTCCGACCCAGTTTCCGCCAATTGCAGCGATTAACGCTGTCGCAGTAGTTCCAACGTTGGCACCGTACACCCAATAAATTGCATCGTTTAACGAGATCAAGTTCATGGCCGCCAAAGTCATTGCAAAACCAATGGTAACGGCGCTTGACTGTGCAACAGCAGTAAAAAAAGCGGTCACCAATATTGCGTACAGTGGATGTTCTCTTAAAGACTCCAGCAAACCCGTGAAAATTTCGAAGTGCTTTAGGTCACTTGTTCCCTGCCCGACCATCTCAAGGCCCCAGAACATCAAACCAAAACCCATAAAGACAGCCATGGTATCGGCCAAAACTCTTTTGTTTGTCAGAAAATAAACAACAAAAGAGAGAATAAAAACCGGCAGGCCGTATTGGGCGACATTAAAACTTATGATTTGAACAGTGAATGTAGAACCGATGGCGGTCCCTAAGATTACACTCATCACTTGCTGAAGCGTAATCACGCCTGCAGAGCCTAAACCTACAAGCATTGAGGTCACAGCGCCCGAGCTTTGAAGCATTACAGTTAAAATGATACCTAAGAAAACTCCAAGGTGAGGGCGTCTTGAAAGTTTTTGAAATGCATCTCTTGTGCGATTCGCACTTAGCTTTTGTAAGTTCTTACTCGCAAGTGACATGCCGTAAATAAAAAATGAAATCCCGGCCAACGTTATCACAAACGACGAATGATTATCGATCAACTCTTCACCCCCAATCCTCTATTGTCAGGTTGTTATGTGTTAATGACAAGCGGTCTAGCCCGACCAAGGCAAGGGATAGCGTAAATTTTTGTGCAAGGGTTTGAGTACGGTCTAGGAGTGCTAAGAATTTAATCCAAGCTCAGCGGGTGGCTGAGAAGAAATTGTAAAGCGTAGAATCATACACGCTCCGCCCGAAATTGTGTTTTGAATTTTGAGTGTACCACCGTAAGCGTCCATAAAGGTTCGAATTTGTAAGAGTCCAAGTCCAGTTCCCGGTTCAGAGCGAGTACCGAATTGGCTTGCCACAAATTCGGCCGACTGAAATTGTTTGATCTGCGCCTCACTTAAGCCCTTACCTTGATCTTCAATGATTAGATCAATGTACTCACCATCTTGGGCCGTCGTAATCTTTACGGTGCCAGAAAGAGGAGAAAACTTTACGGCGTTCGTTAAAACATTCGTTAGAACATTGTTAATCAGGGTTTTAGGTTCGGCTTTCACATAAATTGTGCTTGAAAACTCCTCTACATCAAACTTTACGGGTTTGCTTTCAGCGTAATCATGAATTCCATGTAGAGCTTCGTGCAGGCTTTCATGTAAGTTCACAGGTTGAGTGCCTATGACATCAAGACCCATTCCTTGAGCATGCATTCGGCGAGCCCCATTGAGCATCTCGCCCATTCTCTTTAAAGAACGGATGGCTTTTTGTTTTTGCAAAGGCGTAAAGGTGCTCGACTCATCTTGAAGGACTGACTCGAGGTTGAGATTAAGTGCCAGCAACGGATTTGAAATATCGTGTGTCACAGAACTTAAAAGTGAATTTTTAAGAAAAAGTTGCGAATTTGCACGCGCCAATCGGTTTTTTACCATCATCATTCGCATGTAGAAGTAGCCAATAAGCCCAAGGAGTATTATCCCTACGACGAGCATCAAAAGATAAAAACGGTTCCGTAGTTGTTCAGATGGAGGCCGAGAAAAGCCCACATCGATATGAACACGCTGATTAAGAAGTTGATAAGTATAAGTGAAAAAATCAGCTTCATAAGCATTGCCTTGGTCGATCATTGAATCAGGAGATTCGTCCCAACGTATTCTCACACGTGTGTTTGTGAGGTTACGACTTGCTAAGTAGCTTAGAAGCCAACTATCAAAATCTACAACACCGTTGATCCAACCTACAAACTTATTGCTTTGGTCGAAAATAGGCACATACAAAACGAAGGCGTAAATTTTTTGATAGGTCATAATTCGATGAGACATTTGTGCGCTTTGGGTGTCTCTCGAGGCCTTAAGATATGTGCGTACAGATTCTTTTTCAAAGAGCTTCTGCCCTAAGGCCAATAGATTGGGTTCGCGAGGAAAAACTTTTTTGATGACGCCGTCAGGAGATACATAATTGATGGCATAAAAAGCACTAAAATTATCCATCGCAATGCGAGCGAGGCTTTCATAATTTTCTTCTCGCAATTGGTCAGTCGGAATTTCTGCGAGCACGGTCATCATACCGATGCGACTTTTAATTTCGCTTCTCAAGCCGGTGGCCACAGTTTGCGCCACCATTTCACTGCGTTCAGCGATGTATTCATTTTCGTTTAAAAAGAAGAGATAGGCCGAAATTCCAACAAAAAATGTGAGCCCCAAAAACACTGCAAGCGGCGCTAGGGCCGCTTTATAACTCCGCTCTTGAGAAGCCAATCGGACAATATCCAAGGTTACCTCTTGTGAAATCAATTTATGCGGGTAGAACTACCGGCACAACCAAAATCTTCAACTTTTTTCATAACTTGCCCGGCCCACCTGACGGGGCAGGGGGTTGGTTAGGTGGGTTTGGGTGTATACCCTTTTCCAGGACCCGCCCTCCAGGCTCCATGGGTCTTTGCCTTCGGCAAAGGGTACCGCCATCGTGGCGGACGCATGAGGTCCTTCCAAAGGATATACACCCAAACCCACCTAACCAACCCCCTACCCCGCCAGGCGGAAAAGCATCCGGTGGATATGAAAAAAATTAAAGATGTTTGGTCAGTTAAACAATAATCGAAGTACCTGAACCCTTAGCCTAAAAAGAATTTGATCCAAATTTTGTTTAAGCTTTTGTTTATTTGTTCTTAGATTTTTGTCCTTGTTGTTCTTTAACTGGGAGTCGTTCCTGAATTTGGACTTAGAACTATATATCCTTACGTAAGACCTCATGGGTCCGCCAAGGATGGCGGTACCCTTTCGCGAAGCGAAAGACCCATGGAGCCTGGATGGCGGGTCTGGAGTAAGGGTATATAGGTCTAAGTCCAAATTCAGGACACGTGCTCGCAGTTAAAGACGCGATCTGTGTTTAAAACTCCTAAGATCAAATAATGGAGTCTACGAATTCTTTGGGGTTGAAAGCTTTTAGATCATTGATGCTTTCGCCTACGCCGATTAATTTTATGGGTAATTGTAATTCGTTTACTATGCCGACGGCTACTCCGCCTTTTGCTGTGCCGTCTAGTTTGGTGAGCACTATGCCGCTGACTCCGAGTGCGTCATGGAATTGGCGTGCTTGGATGAGGGCGTTTTGACCGGAGTTTGAATCTAATACTAAGAGGGTTTCGTGTGGGCCGTCGGGGAAAACTTTTTGGATCACACGTTTCATTTTGCTGAGTTCTTCCATTAGATTTTTTTGCGTGTGCAGTCGCCCTGCGGTGTCGATGATGACGACTTTAAAGTTTTTTGCTTTTGCTTTTTGGCAGGCGTCAAAGGCCACAGCGGAAGGATCCGTTACACCTTCAGGGCTAAAAATTTCGACTTGTGCTCGTTCGGACCAAATCTTTAATTGGTCTCCGGCTGCCGCTCTAAAGGTGTCACCTGCGGCAACTAATGTGGGTTTTCCATTTGAAGCAAACCAGTTGGCGAGTTTCCCGATGGTTGTGGTTTTTCCGGCGCCGTTTACGCCGACGACCATTATGGCATGAGTACCTTGAGTCTCGTCGACTTTTGTAAGCCAGTCTTCGAGTGTCGCAGGAGTGCGGCTCGCGAATATTTTGTGCATCTCTTCGCGAAGCGCATCACGCACCTTTTCTAAATTTGAACTGCTGCTACCATCCATTTTATCTTGAATGGCTTCCATCAGTCGCTCAACGGTTTGCGGACCAAGGTCACTTGTATACAGGATCTCTTCGAGAGCTTCCATATCGGTCTCGGCGAGGCCCGATGAACCGAAGAGGTTTTTTATGCGGCCAAAAAAACTTTCTTTGGTCTGTGCGAGTGCATCGCTCAGCCGTTTTTCTTGAGGTTCTGGCTTTAGGGTTTCTACAGGTTCGAGAGGTTTTTGCAGACCTTTTGCAACTTCAGCAGTAAAGGCCTCACCCGGGGACGTGTCCGTTAGAAGCGCGGCCTTGTTAGCTTTCGCAATGGCTTCGTCGCGATCTTTTTCGTAATCGGTTTTAAACGCGTAGCGAGCTACATAATAAAGAGCTGTGCCCAGGATTCCGACGAGGGCAAGAATTAACATCACGACAATTAAGGTATTATCAGCCAACAATTTGGACTCCTCAGGAAAAAGCATTTTCTATGCGATTTAACCTGAGATGTCACTCATTTAAGCGGCTTTACGAGCGCCGATCTTTGCTCTTTTCGACGCAAGTGTAGGTTCTTGCGGCGATTTAACATCTTGCTGCAAACCTGCCTCGGGGCTGAGAGTGTCCGAGTGCGAAGCTTCAAAACTTCCGAAAGCCAGTCGGCTTAAATCACCGACCACTTGGCGCGAAACTTCGGCTTGTTCTTTGAGCCCGACTGCGGCTTCAGAACAACTCTCGGCCGACTTCGCATTGAGGTTTGAGATAGCGTCGATCTCAGTCATAGCTCGACTGATTTCTCTAACACCAATTGCTTGCTCTTCTGACGCCGTAGAAATTGCCTTGGTTAACTCATTCATTGAAGAAACCTCATCCACAATGACAGCAAGTGAATCTGCACATCGCTGTGCTACGATCTCAGTTTCACGTGCCTTACCGTCAGCAGAGGTAACGATCTGTTCAACATTGGCTTTAGTTTTATCGACAACTGATTGTGCGCGGTTGAGACTTTCAACAAGTAGACTCGAAATCTCATGGGCAGCCTGACCACTTAAGCTCGCCAAATTTCCTACTTCTTCAGCCACAACAGAAAAGCCTTTGCCGCTTTCACCTGCTCGAGCCGCCTCAACAGACGCATTAAATGACAACAACTTTGTTTGAAAAACGATGTCATTAATAACTTTGGTTTTTTCGCCAATATTTTTTATTACTTTGACCATTTCAGAAATTTCATCGCTGCTTGCAAGCAAATACTTAGACATGTCGCGATTGATATGATCCATTTCGCGCATTGAATTTTGAACGGCATGTACGGCGGCCTGTCCTTGCTCGACTGCTTCTCGTGCAGCTTGAGCTTTTGCAAAGGTCTCGTTTACAGTTTTGCTATTTCGATCAACCATGGCTGCAACCTCGTCAGAGGCAGTTAAAGTTTCTTGGACCGCAGCGGCCTGCTGAACCACCCGAGACGCAAGGTCAGTGCTTAAGTGATTAAAATCTTCTGAAGCATTAAATATACGAGAGGAGCTTTCTAAAAGCCGGGTGGTAATATTTTTGACCTGATTGTTGACATTGTTAGAAATTAAGATCGCCAAAAGCAATGCCAAACTTAAAGTTGCGAGAGAAAACAAGGGGCTCATAATCTGAGCTCTATCTGCTCCTTTACGTGCAAGGGCTGCGCGAACATTGCCTTCGTCTACGTGAAAATCGTCCAACGTTTTGAGCTGACTTTGCTGTTTATCTACCAATATCGAGAGTTCACTTTCTATAATTTTACCTGCAAGCACATGATCTTCTACTGAGTCTGATAATATGAGAGCTTTGGTTTTATCAGCAAGGTCGCCGACTTCTTTGCCCAGTGTTTGCACTTCGGCAAAAAGTTTTCTTTCGGTTTCAATTTGTAGAGGAGCTAGATCTGCGTTGTATTCGGCTTCGATTTCGTAATAGCGTTTTGAGTTCTTTTGCAGACTTTCAAGTGAGCGTTTAAAAACTTCTGGCTGCTCTTTGTATGAGTGAAGCATCAAAAGATCGGTGTACACTTGTTTAGATCGAGCTCTAAGGCCCGATACGTGGCCAATCCCCTTCATACTTACTTCTGCTAAATGCGAATAATTTGCTACCACTTCTTTGAGAGTGAAGTAATTAAGGCCAGTCACCGCAATCAAACCTATGCTTGCCATTAAGATTGCACTCAGGATTTTTTTTCTTAAGGTCCATTTCGACATCTGAATTGTCTCCAACAGCTGTTATGTTACCTTTCTTGTTTCGACACAAGTTGTGGCAGACTCAATTGTTAGTTAATATGTAAAGAAATTTTGATACACAGGAGTACCGTCCTGTCGTGATCTTTAGAAGATCTTAAGAATAATATTACTTAAATTGAATTAGTTTGGGACTTAAGGCCCTGAAGACGGTAGACGATTACTGACTTGGCTTTCGTAGAAAGACTTCGAGTAGTCTAAGTAAGCTTTAAACTTTTCTTCGTTATTCAAAAGCTCTTTCATTTTATCAACAGTTTCGGATTCCGTTAGACGCATCTGATGTAAACTTGTACCCACAAAATCAGGGTGAAGCGCATCACGCTGCTCTTTTAACTGTGTGATAAGGGCCGCTTCCATCGAGACTAATTTAATCACGACATCTTCGGCTACCTTTTGCTCTTTAAACATTCGATCTTGGATCTCTTTAAACCATTTATCTTGGATCGAAGTCGAAAGCTTTTGCTCAGTATAGTCTTTTGAATAAAGCACAGAATCAACGTAGCTTGGAAACCAGTCATTTGTGCGTGGAGGATCAAAACGTTTACTGCGTTGGTCTTCCATCTTTTGCGCAAACTGAAGTGCTGGTGAATCACCTTGATTTAACTTTATCCAGTTTAGAATCTCAGTTCGGCTGGCGGGAATGGCAAAGGCCGCAATAAGGCTCGCAGTCGCGACCCATGACACCCGTTTTAAACGGGTTCTTCGTACTGATGTCTTTTGAATAATGACTTCTTGCTGCGCGCCTTCGATGCTGGCTTCAGCGGTTGAGAATATCTCGGTTTCGATTTTGGCCTTGATCGTCTGATCAAACAAATCATTAAGGTCTGGTAGCTTCGAAATTCCACCCGCCTTTAAGGCTGTAATGACCTCACCTTTTATAGAAAAGGCTAAGTTCTTAGCTAACTGCTGACGACTTGCATTTAACTTGCGGTCAGCCTGAATACGAATCTCTTTAATTGCCTTTTGTTCATCTAAAATTGCTTCTTCGATTTTTTTGGTCTCTTTTTTCTTAAACTGTTCGAGTTCGTTTAGACTTTGATCACGAGCAATCTGAAGCTCAGCTGCCAATTTAAGCTTTTGTTCTTCAATATTGCGCTTAAGCTCTGCCATGTCGATTGCGTCGCGATTTCGTTTGTCTTCGAAGTCTTTGATCTCGCGTTTAACTTTTTCGATCTCTTCATAGACGGCTTTTTTCTCTTGGGCCTTCTTAACAAGTTGTTCTTCTCTTGCTTGGAGACGCTTATCACCCGCCAAGAGCTCTTGCTCCATTTGAAGTTTTCGCTCGTGAAGCCCTTCAAGCGTTTTTTGCACTCGCTCAACTTCTTGGTTTTTAAGAGTCAAAGTGTTTTGAGCTTCATCAAAATCATTTTCGACTTTTTCGAGCTTTTCTTTGGCGTTTAGAATTTTCTTTTCTAATTGTTCTTTGATGTCCGAATTTTTAACGTGAATCTCTCGAACTTCACGATGAGCATTTGCTACGAGTTCTTCAGCCCGAGCTTCTCCAAGCCGGTAGGCCTCTTGAGTTTTCGCTTCAACGGTTTCACCAAGTTTTTGTAAGACGATGTCTTTTTCTCTATCGGCCTTTTCAAGACGCTCTTTGGCTTTGAGTTTAGCAGCATCTAAAAGGTCGTTGGCCTCTTTGTGGGCTTGACGAAGAATTTCGTGCGACTCTTTGTCAGCTTTAGTTACGACCTCGCGATAAGTCCCTTGTGCTTGTTCTAGAAGCTGATTTGCTTTCTTGTAGGTTGCTTCAGCACTTTCTTCGGCTTCACTTTGCAATCTGCCTACTTCTTGGCGAAGGCTCTGCAATGTGGTTCTTCGCTCTTCTTCTGATTCTCTAAAGATCTTTTGGGCTTCAGCGTGCGAGGTGGCAAGTAAGTGGTCTCGCTCTTTTTGCGCTTGTGACAAAAGTGATTCTGCCTTTAGGCTTGCCTCTTCAACAGTTTTTTCTGCCTTTTGCATGGCCTTAGAAATTTCGGCTTCATAAAACTCTTGCGCTTTGTCATCAGCTGCCGCGCGAAGCCTTACTTCTTCTTCGGCAACAGTGGCAAGAATTCGAGTTCTTCGCTCTTCTGCAGCTTTTACCAAACGCTGAGCTTCTTCTTGCGCTTGGGTCATAATTTTTTCTTTTTGAAATTCGGCCTGACGAAGTACTTGTTCTTTATCTACCTGTACTCGGGCCATGCTTTCTTGTTTATATTTTTCGATTTCGCCGACAACCTTCTTTTTATGAGCTTCAATCTCTTCTAAGATGGTCTGCTGCTGTTTACGTGCTTGCGCTAAAAGTTGCTCGCTTGCTTTTTGTGCTTGAGCTACGACTTCGCTGCTGAGCTTCTGAGCGGCAGCACTAGGTGCGGTATTTTGCATGACACTTGTCGCAGTTGAGGCACTTTGAATTGAAGGTGAACTTTGCTCCATGGGAAGCGGCGGTGCACCTGCAGAGGTAGTTCTGAACCCCGACTGAGTAGACCCCGAGACTTTACCCAAAGGGGGCATCATGGGATCCATGTCTTGTTTAAGAATAGAATCGAGCTCAATTGCCGGCCCCGTGTGGGTGTGTTCATCTAAATCTGTTGTTGAACTACTCACCGGAACTGGCACTTCTAAAGATTCGATCGTAATGTGAGCCAGCTTTTTGCCGAATTCGATCTCATCGCCAGTAGTGAAAAGGTATTCTTTTTTAGCTTCGAGTTTTACGCCGTTAAGATAGGTGCCATTGATCGAACCCAAGTCTTTTACAAAAATTGAACTTCCGCGAACGCATATTTCGGCGTGCAGCCGACTGACGTCTTCGACCGGAACTTGAAAATCTGCACTCGAAGACCGCCCAATGGTGATGGTCTCCTGAATGAAGTTTTCAGACAGCTGTTGCCGTCCCGCCTTAATGAGGATCTTAAGCGATCGGCGGGATTCAGACATTGCTGCCCTTCATATTAAGAAGCTTTGGTTTTAGTAGAAACATCCAATTGCCTTGTCCTTTGAGTTTTTGAGACCTCAGAAGACACCGCTTCTTCAGCTAAAGCTGCCGCAGGGTCTTTGTGCTCATCAAAGCTCTTAGCGTTCTTTGGATATTCGTTGTTATCGCTGCGGTACCAAAGAAGGTCGAGAGTCCCTTCAAAACGTTCAACCATACCCATAAAAGCTTTATCCGGAGAAAGTACGGTGTTCACAATCGTCATCAAAACCGAAAGTAAAATCCCCATGATCGAGCTGTTCATTGCAAAAGACACTTCAAACAAGAAGCCATCCATTACCTGTTTGCTCATTTGAGCATCATCAAGTGACATTCCGCCGAGCTTAGGAAGACCGTTCACGATCCCTAAGAAAGTTCCAAAAATTCCGCCGATGACGAATAGTCCAGGAAGAATGCTCACCACATCGTTAAGGCCTGAAATAGGAAAGATCGCAAACACTCTATTAAAATATGGGTTTTGTTGGAAAGTAGTCTTTGTGATAGCTAAAAGTTTTGGGTTACCATCATGCCATTTTAAAAACTTGGTTTGTTTTAAAATGTCTTTCACGATCCAAGCGCAACCAGAACGAATCATAAAGATACGATCCGTTAAGGTCATCATACGATCTTTTTTACGGCGTGCTACGCGGTCACGAACTTCGAAGACTTCATAGAAAGTTCTCTCTAAAAGAGATTTGGTCAGCACATAGAAAGAACGGTGTGGAGAAGTTCCTGGCTCTTCGTGGTCTATAAAGTGGCTGGCCCGCTTTTCGAATTCTTTTGCAAACCAGTCTTGGCGTTTTACAGTGTAAAAGATAAGTGTTCTAGCCACTACACCCACTGTAAACACTAGGAGCATGAAGGGAACTAGTAGTTCAACGGCGATATGTAAAATCCCGCTGCTCATAATTCCGGATAGTATTTTGAAAACCATATTCTCCCCTTTTTAGATTCAAATGAGCTGGGCTCTTTGAGTCTTATTTCTTTCGATCTACAGAAAACTTAATCATTACTCTTTGTGAAGTCTTACAATTTACTTTTTCGCAGAACTTTTTAGCTCCTAAAGATGCGAGCCCTCGATCTACCTTGTTAGCGTCAAAGAAGCTCTTTCCTGAAACCTTTGTGAGTGAACGAAGCTTAACCTGTTGACCAAATTCGAGCTGATTTGGGTCATAAATATAAGAATAAATTGATTTCGCTCGTGTATAACTTAAATCAAGATTGTACTCGGCCGCTTTTTGATCGGCTGGATCAAGGCTACGAGGATCAACCACGCGACCTTGATATGTAGGTGATGCGAAACCGACGATCTCAAGTCCTGAAATTTTATCTGCAATCTTAGGGTTACCAAGGAGTGCTTTAGAGTAGACTGGCATAGCTTTTTTAAGAATCTCGGCCATTCCGGGCTTCAGTGAAGCTTTACCTGATTCGAAGTAATGGTCTCCGAAATCGATTGTGACGTCGCCCGTCTCGCCGTCGACTTCTGCTTTAATTCCCGCTTGGGCAAATCCTTTTTCAATTTCACGAGCTACAGCTTTTCGGTCCTCGATTTCAGCTTTCGCTGCAGCTAATTGGCCTGAAACATTGCCAAGTTGTCCTTTAAGACCCGCAATTTTGTTTCCGAGTTCTCGCTCTTGAGCAGCGGCTCTTGCTCTGAATTCAGCTTCACGTTGTGCGCGTTCGGCTGCGCCTAGTTTTTCTTTTGCTAACTGACCTTCGAACTCGGCTCGGTCTTTAGCGCGTTTTGCAGCGTAGCCCGCTTCAAGAGAAGCGATCTGGCCTTTAAAGGCGGCTTCTTTATTTCGAAGTTCTCCCTCGAGCTGGCCTTTTTGATTGGCCACTGCCTGAAGTTGCGCTTGAGTCTGCTGAAGTTGGCCCGTGGTTTGTTGTAAGGCTGCGTTGGCCTCAGCAATTTGTTGCTGGTGGGCTTCGGTCTTTTGCTTCAACTGATTGATCTGAGCGTAAGCACGGTTTTGCAGACCTTTAAGCATTTTTTGGTAATTTTGTTCTGTGATCTCTTTTTGCTGATAAGACTCTTTGAGTTTACTCATTTTATCTTGGAGCTGGCGATTTGCGAGTTCAATTTGTTTTTCGTTACGCGCTATTTGAGCTTCGTTTTGATCAACTGTAGTTTTAAGTTGAGCGATTTCTTCTGCACTCTTTTCGATTTTTACATCTTGCTCGCCGATGACTTCGTTACGTCTTAAGATCTGAGTTTTGGCGACCAAGTTTTTGTTGATCACGTTTCGGATCATTTGCTGGTATTGATTTAAGGCTTGTTCTTCTTTGATATTGGCGTTGATCTGGTCTTTGAGTTCTTTGTTCTTATCAAGAGTTTGGTCTTTCAACAAATCCAAGCGAGACATAAGCTCTTCGTACATCTGTTTTTCGTCTTCAGAAGCTTGATTTTGCAAATGTTGGTTTTTGATAGACTCGTAAATTTTTAATTGGTTTTTTAAATCCGAGTTTTCACGTTTGAGTTCTTTTACTTGGGCCTGTGTTTCAAACCCACCGGTGCTCGCCCGGAGGCTCGCCACCACGTAAAGAAGTAAGAATACAAACGAGAGCCCCATGAATAAATCCGAATAGGATGTCCATAGACTGTCTCGATCTTCGCTATGCTTAAACTTATCGTAGTTAAAACCCATGTTAATCTATCGTCAAAAGTTGCAAGAAAGTTCATAGCTAAACCTCTGAAAACTCATCCGATTTAAAAAGAGTTTTGCGAAAAACGTAAAACTTTTAGTCGAAAAGTCCTGACTCTAGACCATCGCCCGGCAGCTCAACCGGCCCCTTTCTCAGTCTGAGAACGAATATGTAGAGTTGAACAAATCTCGTGGCCAAGCTGTTGTTTCGGTGAGAGCCGTTCTATTTTGTGAGGTGATCAAGGAGGTCTTTATGAACCGTCGCACTTCGAAATTTTTAGCAGTGGCTGCAGGACTTACGTCACTCGCATTCTTAACTAAGAAGCGCTATCGAGCTGCTTTTCTCAGTGCTGCTGCGATCGGCCCCGCCCTCCTTCTCGCTCGATCGAAGTATAAAATTGATGGACGCTCCGTTGTCATCACTGGTGGCTCACGTGGATTAGGTTTTGCGATGGCTCGAGCTTTTCTCAAAAAGGGCGCCAGCGTCACTTTACTCGCCCGTGATCATGATGAACTTTTGCGTGCCACAAACCAACTTGTTGAAGAACTCGGTGACGAGATTATTGAAGCTCCACATGCCTTGGTCTGCGATATTACCGACCAAGTTCAGTTAGCCGAAAGCATCAATTTGATTCGTAAACTTCGCGGCGGCATTGATATTTTTATTAACAACGCAGGCTCCATGCTGGTCGGACCTTTTGAATCCATGACTCGAGAAGATTTTGAAGCACAAATGGATCTTCATCTATATGCCAATGTCCATGCGACTCAGTGTTTGCTTCCGATTTTTAAAGAGCAAGGCCAAGGACGCATTGTGAACATCAGTTC
>CAZDFM010000009.1:0-13915 GCA_964504465.1 uncultured Pseudobdellovibrionaceae bacterium
CGCTCAAGCGGATTAAAGCCCTCAGAATACAAAGAAGTTTCATCTGAAAACTCACTTGGGCCTTTGCCATCGATGGGTTCACACATGGGATTAATCACACGCCCCAACAATCCTGTACCAAGCGGAATCGTGGCCTGCGTTTTTACGAGAACAATTTTGGACCCGAGTCCAACACCCTTCATTTCACCCAAAGGCATCAACAATACAGAACGATCTTGAAAACCTACAACTTCGGCTAAGAACGGTTTTGATTGGCCCATCGGATAGATCTCACAGAGGCTTCCGAGGCAAGCGCCCGGAATAAATCCTTTAATCAGGAAGCCTGTTACCTGAGTCACTTTGCCAATGTCTTTTGTTAAGCTCGTAAGCTCAAGAGCTTTACTGTAACGCTGAAAGCTCATGGATAAATCAACACCCATTAGGACTTCTCACCGGTGTCGTCATCAGAATTGTGGTCGTCAGAAGCGTCAGGCACGCTTTCATCTTTTGGCAGACCCATTTGAGAATCTTTAATTTTGGGAGCACGGCTCGAGAGGGTTTCCCAAACTTTACTGACCCGCTGTTCGATGCTTGCGTCGATAGAGCCGTAGTTAGTTTCAAGTAAACAACCACCGCTCGTAACGCTTGCCTCAGCCTCGAGACGAATTTTGCTCATCATTTCTTTGTCTCGCGGATTGAGCTCGCCTAAACCTTCGATGAATTTAAAATCATCAGGAGAAATTTTAATCACAAGGCGTTCTTCTGTCTGTGAATCTTCAACGACTTTTCGAATCATTTCTAAAATCACTTCGGGATTTTCTTTGATTTCACGGAGTGCGAGACGTTTTGAAATTTCAAAAATCAACTTTACCATTTGCGCTTCGTTTTCAGCAACAAGGCGAAATTTTAGTTCTTCGAAAGAATTCATTAAGACGTCAAGATAAGCTAAGCGCGATGAGAACTCTTCTTTATGGCTATCAAAGGCTTTTTCAGTTCCTTCAGCTAAACCTAACTCAAAAGCTTCGCGGTAAGCGCGCTCTTGTACTTCTTTAAGTTTTTCTAAGGCTTGTGCTTCAACAGCTCTTTCAAGTGACTCAGTTTGAAGTCTGGAGATCCCGGCCTTTTCTGCAATCAAAGGATTAATTGTGAAAGCACCTGTGTGCGAAGCCGCATGCTTTTTGCTGCTAAAGTCTTTTGCAGACTCGGTCGCCACGATGGGGAATTCTTTCGGCCGGTAATCAAAAATTACCTGCTCCGATCTGCTCCCATCTAATATTGCTTTGCCTGCCATGGCCTAAATCCCTCTCATCCTAAAAGGTAAACTAAAATTTAAAAAACCATCTCTATACGAGAGCATCCTCAGAGCCGCCTCGAGCAATAAGGATCTTTCCTTCTTGTTCAAGTCTTCGAGCCGCGTTAACGATTTCAACCTGAGCCGCCTCAACATCGGATAGACGTGAAGGTCCCATGTTCTGTAGATCGTCTTGTAAAAGTTTTGCCGCACGCTGAGAGATATTCTTAAAGATTTTGTTACGAATTTCTTCATTAGCCGTTTTAAGAGCAAGAAGAAGTTTATCGTTCGGAACTTCTTTAAGAAGCGTTTGAATACCTTTGTCGTCGATTTTGCTGATATCTTCGAAGACAAACATAAGTTTTCGAATTTCTTCAGCCAGAATCGGATCTTTTTCTTCGATACGAGACATAATCGCAGTCTCTGTGTTTTTATCCATAACGTTAAGCATCTCGGCCACAGGGTGAACACCACCAAGTGATGACTGCTCGACCGTACCAAGAGTTGAAAGCTCGGTTTTAAGAACTTTATCGACAGCTTCAATAAGTTCGGGATCGACGTGATCAAGATTCGAAAGTCTCAACACAACTTCTGCCTGAAGAGATTCAGGTAAACGTTTTAAAACCTCTCCTTTTTTCTCGGGCTCTAAGTGGGCCAAAATTACAGAGATAGTTTGAGGATGTTCGTTGATCAAGAAATTCGAAAGCGACTTAGCATCTACCAGTTCAAGACTTTCAAGCTGGCGACGTGCCGGAGAATTCGCGCTTAAGTGACCTAAAATCCCACGGGCGCGCTCTTCTCCTACCGCTTCGATCACGGTGTCTTTATGAAGAGCTTTTTCAGAAAAGATATAATCTTCAGATTCAGAAATCATTTCGTAGAACTCTTCTAAAACTCTTTTTGTGATTTCGACTGGAACGATACGGTACTTAGCCATCGCCCCTAAAAGTTTTCGGATGTCGCCATCATCAACATGTTTAAAAAGTTTTTTGGCCGCATCTGGGCCTAAGTAGTTCATGAGAATCGCAGCTTTATCAAAGCCGCGAAGTTCTTCAAACATAATATTCTCAAGTTTTAATAACTTGGTCATGTATCTCTCCTAGATAACCACATACCGAAGGCGCCAGAGGCCTTTTCTTCGTCGTTCTCCATTAAGCTCATAATACGTTCTTTAAGTAATTCGCTTTCGGCCTTATCTGGATCGAGCGATTCTTCAAGTACCGGTAAAGCACCCGTCATACCCGGTAAGCTGTTGTCGACAGACTGTAGTTCTTCAAGTTCTTCAATTGTACGAGGCAACATATCCTCCACTGTGTCTTGAAACGAATCTGTGATCCATCTCATAAACGGTCGAACTACGATAAAGAAGAAAAGAGCTAAGCTAAACCCAAGTAAAGACCACTTAAACAACGAGTGAAGAAGTTTTTTTCTTTCAAGCGTTGTAAGAAGTTTCTCAGACTCAGTGAAGTCCTCTTGTTCAAACCGGATATTTTCTATTTTAACAGAATCTCCGCGAGCCGCATTATATCCAATCGCATTTTTAACGATCGTCTCATATTTAGCCAATTCTGCGGGAGTGCGCTCACGCCACTCTTCTTTCATTTCACCGTCTTCACCTTTGGTGCGGGTGATAATGCCGTCAACAAGAACTGCTACTGTAATACGCTCGACTCCGCCGGCCGCTTCTTTAATGTTACGAATCGTTTTTGGAACTTCAAAGTTTTGGGTTTTGAGTTCTTTGCGAACGTTTTGTTTAAAGCCGACTTGGCCCTGGTCATCAGCTCCCGGAAGATTAGATCTTGCGCCTGGAACGCCGCTTGGATTTACACGCGACCCATCTAAGAGTTCTTCTTCTGATTGTTGGCTCTTAAGAGCCGTCATCTCAGGGTTAACTGCTTCTTCTTGAGTCACAGTGTTTTTTGCATTTAACGAAGCATGAACTCGGGCAATGATTTTACCGTTACCGACCACTTTGGTAAGAATAGATTCAATGTTGTCTTCAAGTTGCTCTTCGACCTTAGCTTGCACATCCATCAAGTCGTTTGACGCACCACCATCAACCCCACCGCTTCGCGAAAGAACTTTTCCTCTTGAAT
Organism: uncultured Pseudobdellovibrionaceae bacterium; assembly: GCA_964504465.1. Taxonomy (GTDB): domain Bacteria; phylum Bdellovibrionota; class Bdellovibrionia; order Bdellovibrionales; family UBA1609; genus CAZDFM01. The sequence continues at coordinate 3,367 of CAZDFM010000009.1, forward strand.
CGACGACTGTGACTTTTTCGGGAGTAAGATTCTCAACTGAGCTCGATACAAGGTGGGTAATACCTTTTACCTGATCGGGCGTGAGGGACTTGCCCGGAAACATTTCTAAGACAACCGAGGCCGAAGCGTCGCCGCCTTCTTCAAGAAACACTTTTTTATTTGGGAGAGCTAAAATTACTTTTGAGTGTTTAACCGCAGACAAAGTGTTAATTGCACGAATCAATTCGCCTTGGAGCGCACGCTGATAATTAATCTTTTGTGCATACGATGTAACACCAAATTCTTGCTTATCAAATAACTCTAAACCTACTTGGCCCACATCGGCGTTTCCGATTTCGGTCATGATGGCCATTTGGGTGCTGTGAAGCAGACTTTGGGGCACGGTGATGGTCTTTCCATCGTCAGTTAATTTAAATGGAATATTTTTTTGTTGAAGTTGGGTTACGACAACTGCCAATTGTTCAGAGGGGACGTTTGTGAACAAAGGAGCGTAGTTTGTGCCAGACACCATCACGGAAACTGCCACTAAAGCCACCATAAAGATGACTGCAGAAGCGACGATCGAGAGTCGCTTAACCGGCGTAAGGTTCTTGTAGAACTCTTTAAATTGTACGATCAAATGTCCAAATAACTGTTGCAAGCTTATTCCCCCCTAATCTTGCACGTTCACTCTAACCGTCTAAAAAATTAGACGTTCATCTTCATAATTTCTTGGTAAGCATCGATAACTTTGTTTCGAACCTGAACCATTAACTTCAAAGCGATATCCGCTTTCTCAGCGGCAATCATCACGTCAGGAATACTTTGTGCTCTTCCTGTCGCGAGCTCTTCCATTTTTTTATCAGCGACTTGTTGTAGGCGGTTCGTTTCACCAACGGCGTCTTTGAGAGTGTCGGCAAAACTTGCCCCACCAGTTGGATTTCCCATTTCGGATTTAAGTTGTGCGGCTTCGCGTTGGCTTTCGGTTTGGCCCGTGCGAACTAGATTGCTAGCATTTCTTATTGATAAACCGTCCATGGTCTTTGCTCCCAGCGGATCCTTACTAGATCCGACCTTAATTTAGTGTATCAGAAATTGAGTTATTTCCAAAGCTTAACGTCCAATTTCTAAAGCTCTTAATGCCATATCTTTTGATGCTTGCATCGCCGAGACGTTAGCCTCGTAAGCGCGTGATGCTTGAATCATATTCGTCATCTCTTCCATCAAATTTACGTTGGGATAAGCGACAAAACCTTGCTCATTTGCATCGGGATGGTCGGGTTGATATTTCATAACGGGCGCACCACGATCCACTAACACGTCTGTCACCTGGACTCGACTAATGTTGCGGTCTGGAGAACTTGTTAAAATCTCACCGAAATTTCTCGCATCTGGAATTGCTTCGAACACCACGTCTTTACGACGGTAAGGTCCGCCTTCAGGAGTTCGAGTTGTTTCGACGTTAGCCAAGTTGCTTGCAATGGTGTTCATCCGCAAACGTTGCGCGGCCAGACCACTACTCGAAACTCGCATGCCCGTTGAAAAATCCATTATCTACTTCCTTCAGTAACTGCGTATCGCATTGAGCCTAGTTTCTTATTAATAAGCTCCATCGCCGCTTTATAAAGAATCGAGTTTTCTGAAAGAGTCGCCATCTCGTTTTCTAAGTTTACGGTGTTACCATCGTTACTCATGGCGATCTCAGGATTATCATAGACGTCAGCGCTTACTCTGCCTGTCGCCCCTTGGCCCATTAGAAAATGCTCTTTGCTTGAAGTGTGCATCTTTCCGAGCCCTTCGTGATCGATGGCCCGAGAAAGCGCTTCTTCAAAGTCTAATTTTTGCGCCTTATAACCAGGAGTTTCAGCATTGGCGATATTCGCCGCAGTTACGTTGTGTCGGATTAAACGTAAATTTGCCGACGAGCCTAAGGCATTAGTGGTTGTATCAAATAGGGTATTACTCATAGTAAGGTCACCTCTTTGTACTCATTGATTTTATTTCTTAAAGTGCGAATGCTGATTCCAAGCATTTGAGCTGCACGGGTACGATTTTGGCCAGTGTGCTCAAGTGTTTTAAGAATTAAAAGCTTTTCGGCTTCTGAAACCGTCATGCCTGGTCCTAAAGGCTGAGCTTCGTGTTCAACTTTTTCGTATTTGAGTTGAACGCCGTCTTTTGTAATTTCTTGTGCAGGGTGAAGCAAAACTGTTCTTTCGATCACGTTTTGTAGTTCACGAATATTGCCAGGCCATCTCCAAGACTTTAAATGAAGCATCGCTTCGGGCGATAAAACCTTTTGTTCAACTCCGTTTTCGGCACATGACATTTCAGTGAATAACCGCGCTAAGAGTTCCACGTCACGAGGACGGGTTCTTAACGGAGGAATTTCTAAAGGGATCACATTTAAACGGTAGTATAAATCTTCTCTAAACAATCCGTTCTTGACCATGTCTTCAAGAGAGCGGTTAGTCGTCGCTATCAATCGAAAATTTACTTTAATGGGCTGTTGCGATCCGAGTCTTTCCACTTCGCCTTCTTGAATCACACGTAAAAGTTTGGCTTGAAGAAGCAAAGGAAGCTCAGAGATTTCGTCCAATAAAAAAGTGCTATCTTGTGCAAGTTCAAATTTGCCCGGCTTTCGTTGTTCTGCTCCTGTAAAAGCACCTTTTTCGAATCCAAAAAGTTCGCTTTCTAAGAGACCCTCGGGAACTGCCGCGCAGTTAAGAGCTACAAATCTTTTTGAAGCACGGTGGCTTTTACTATGGATAAATCGAGCCAGGAGTTCTTTCCCCGTTCCACTCTCGCCAGTAATCAGGACCGTCGCACGACTGGCGGCGATACTTTCTGAGACCTCCAAGATCTTACGCATCTTTTGGTCTGCGGTATGGATAACGTGAAATCCATTGATTGACATGCCTTACTCCTGTTTCATTTCTGGTTGAGACGACGGGCTTTTACTCATTCCCGACATTGCTGGAATCCGCTGGATATATTTTTTATAGTCTTTTTGCCACTTCGCGTGCTCCATCTTCTCTTTGGCAATTTGCGCAAAAAGAGGACTGCCCGTCTCGTCGATTTCTTTCCAAAGATCTTCTGCACCTTTGAAATCGCCACGAGAATAAAGAATGTCTCCGGCTTTAAATCGAATTCCTGCATTGGCTTTTTTGTCTTGGTCTTTTGCTAGAAGCTGAGTAAAGGTCTCGACTGCCGCAAGTTCTTTTCCTTGTGCAAGTTGGGCCTCACCTTTGAGTTCATAACCCCGCTTTAGATCTTCAATTTTAACTTCATTGTCTTTAGCGAGTTCTAAAACTTTATCTGCGGCTTTCTCAGCTTCTAATTTGTCGTCAGACTTAAGCGAGAGTTCACTTAGTTTTAAATAAGTTGAAACCAATTGATTGGGTTCGCCACTCCAGGCCTTTGTCAGTTCAGTTAGTGCTTTCTTTGCCTGAGCAAGTTGTCCGCGCTCTTCGCTTACACCAGCTTGAAGCTCTACCATCTGGATTTTTTCATCGCCAGCAAGGTCCTCGAATTTTTTAATTCGAGATAAGTAGTTTTGAGCTTCAGCAAATTCTTTAGCTTCGGTCGCAGTCTTTGCTAAACGCAAGAACACTTGATCTTGGGTCGGTAAATGTTCTGTTACTCGGCGTTCTTTTTCTTCTTGTGTCCCGGCAATGGCCTGAATTCGGGTTAAGACTTTTTCGTAAACCTTTTTAGCTTCTGGATAAACGCCCGCTTGCTCAAAGGCGCGACCAACATGAAAAGGAATATCTAAACGATCTTGATTCCGAAGCCAGGTCTTTTTGTAAGACTCATTAAACTTAAGCGCGCCCAAGTAGTCGCCTTTATTTACTTTTTCTACAAGGCTGTCAGAAATATTACGTAAAATTCTTTTCTTAAAAAACTCTAAGTCTGTCGAAGTCGGATTCTTCTGGTAATAAGTGACAAGTTTTTCGATCGACTTATCAAATTCACCGCGACGGTGATGTCCGTCTGCCACCATTAAGTTTACGAACTCCGCAATCCTAGGCAAAGGAGACTCTTTTACGATCTCTTCCATCTCGGCCATTGAATCTCGTAGCTCTTTATCTTTCATGCCTTTCATTCGCTGTGAAAGCATTCTGATGCGAGCAATCTTGGCGCCTGGAGAATTTTTAAATCTAAAATAACTTTCTAAAAATGCGCCCATAACTTTTGATCGATCGGCACCTAGAATTTCAAGCAACTCCCCGATACGAGTCATGGCATAACCGCCGTACTCGTGCGAAGGAAAGCGCTGCAAGAATTTTACAAAGTGATCCAGACTGTCTTCGTGCCGAGGCATCCAAAACATGCTTTCACCTAGATTGTAATGAGCGTTTGGATAAATCTGTTCAAACTGAGGATACTTTTTAAGTGCGTCTTCATAGGCGGCGACTGCCTCTTTGTGTTTTCCCTGTGCAACGAAGACATCACCTAGGCGGTAAGCACTTTCGACTTTTGATTCTTCATTGGTCGCAGTCGTCATTAAATCTTGATAAGTCTTTTTTGCATCGTCGAACTTGTTGAGCCGAATAAACGACTGCGCGAGTGCCATTTTTGCTTTGTCGCGCTTTGAAGACTCCGGAAACTTTTTTAGGAAGTCCTGGAAAGACTGAATCGTAGAAAATGCTTCGCCGCGCTCTAAAAAACCATAGCTCAGCAAAAGGTGTGAACGCTCGGCCAAAGGAGATTCAGGATATTTCTCGAGTAAATGTCTATAAGCTTTTTCGGCTTTCTGGAAATCTTTAACATCTTTGTCTTGACGGTATTTTTTAAAATAATGTTCGGCTGCTAAGTTTCGCACGATCTCGTCGTACTTCGAGTGTGGATACTTATTGATAAAATAATTGTACGCCTTCATAAAGGCGCCAGTTCGACCCTTATTATAAAGATGTAGAACTAAACGGGCCTCTTTGTTTTCTTCACTAGCGCCTGGCTTGATTACGTACTCAGGCATAACTTGCATCATTTGATCAATCTCAGAGACGGGCATACTCAGAGACGGAAACTTAATGTAAATGTTCTGGCGATTGGCGATGACGGAATTTTCATCAATCTCGTAGTTTTTAATTCGGAAACGACCGTAATCGGAATCTCCCGCATCAAACACACCACGCATTGGAAACCCGTTGTTGTCGCCTGCCGGGTCTTCTTGGGCTTGGAATACTTCTAAAAATTCACCGCCAGCAGGATCGCGTCCAGCGCCCTTACCCTTCATTTGCGTATATTCGCCAACTTTTTTGCCACGCTCGATCTGGGGATGTTGTGCCTTTGCGATCTTTGCTGGAGCTGGAGTTGTAACCTGAGGTACTTCTGCTGTTTGATTGGCTTGTTTATAGAAATCGATAATGAGACGAGACGGTTCATCTGTTAGATAGTCGAAGCTTTCAACATCCTTACCCGCCAAAGTAAAAATAAGTTCAAACCGACCATCTGGTGCCTCTTTTTTAACTTCTACGCCTTTAATAAGATTGTCTGACCATGACTTAAGTCGAAGTTCAGTGGCTACATCAAAGGCGGGAACAAAAACAGAGATCTTACCGGGAGCAGGACGGTTGAGGTCATAGCTCCATTCAGTTAAACCTTCGAATTCTAAGTGTGTAGCGTCGCCGACGCGGCTGATATCGCCCTTTACCGCAAAGGCATCAGGACTTACAAAGATGGAAATCGCTCCCATCATAACAAAAATCGAATTTAAAAAAGACACTCGTAAATCCCTCGAAAGACTTACGAGTGCCCCACACGAACTGCTCATGAATTCATCCTGAATTCTATTCACCCAAACCTCATGTCTAGGCGTCCGTTAATCTTCAGCCTGATTTCAAAGTCCGGTTAAGAACTTCAAGACCTGGCCATTCTTCTAAGTATTGTTAAAGCACAACTGATGCCAAACCCGACGAGGCTTTTTTTTCCTTCCTACGGCGGCAAAAAACTCTCAGCCAGTAGGTTTTCCGTCAGTCCCGACAAAGAAATGACTGGCCTCGCCATTCCCCCAGGCGGTCTTTTGACTAGAATGATTCATTTTTAGATATTAAGGTGTTAGGTCTATAGACGAAATTTCCGAATTAAGAATACAGCATTTGTACGGCAACCAGGATTCTTGAATGAAGATACTTGCATCACTATTAGTTGTTTTAAGTTTTGGCCTAGGCGCCTGCGTGTCTATTAATGTCGGCGGGGGTAAAGCGGAACGCGCCGATGATGTCGAGTTCAACGAACCACCAGACCCGTTCGATGATGAAGATGCCGGCAACGTGGATGAGGGTTGGAAAAACCCAAAAAACGGAAATTCGATTTCTTATATTAGTGAATGCAACACCGGTCAGGATCCAAGCCTTCAAAGTGTAAGGTCTGGAGTTCTTTCTACTTTAAGCGAAGCTGAAGTGACGTCAGAAGACAAACGGCCTTATAACGGGCGTGAGGCTTTAAGATCCGAAGCTAGCGGTAAAGTCGACGGCGTCGTAACTCGACTGGACCTGATGATATTTAAAAAGAACAACTGTCTCTATATCATTACCTACGTTGCGCTTCCCGATTCTTACGATGCCGACCGCAAACACTTTGAAAACTTTCTTGAGGGATTCAAAGCTCCATGACGGCAATGTACACCGAACTCATTCAGCTCTTAGGCGGAATGGCTATTTTAAGTTCACAGGTTTTTAACGAAGCCTTTCGCAGACCTCTTTATCTTCGATTGATCTTAGAACAACTCTACCAAATTGGTGTTAGGTCCACTCCCCTTGTGTTAGTTACGGCCGCTTCGGTTGGAATGGTAATGGCGCTCCAGTTCGGTGCCGGGCTCGAAAAGTTCGGCGGTAAGATGTACGTTCCAAAAATTGTTTCACTTTCAATCGTTAGAGAATTGGGTCCGGTCTTTACGAGTTTGATGATCGCAGCTCGGGTTGGAGCGGGGATCACCTCTGAAATTGGCTCAATGGCCGTCACTCAGCAAATCGACGCCATTCGAGCTCTTGGAACTTCTCCTTTGAAAAGAATTGTAATCCCTCGAGTGATTGCAACTCTTATTGCACTTCCTTTACTTTGCGCGATCGCCAATGCCCTCGGGATTTACGGCGGTATGATTGTTGGCGTTCAAGAGTTAGGCCTTGATGGTGAATTCTATATGCAGAAGGTTTACGCCACGATTTCTTTTGCTGACTATATCAGTGGTTTTACTAAAACCATCTTCTTTGCACTATTTGTATCAGTTACGGCTTGTTACTACGGACTTACCGCGCGCGGCGGAACTCAAGGCGTGGGGCTTGCCACAACAAAGGCCGTCGTAACTTCTTCGATCTTTATTTTTGTTGGCGATTACTTTATGACAAAACTTTTTTGGGTGATTGAACAATGGCTATCATAGAAGTCAAAAATTTCTCAAAATCGTTTAGCGGAAAGCTGGTTCATGAATCGGTGAGCTTTACTGTGAACAAGGGCGAATGCTTGGGTCTAATCGGAGGCTCGGGTATGGGAAAGTCCGTTATCTTGAGAAGTCTCATTGGCCTTGAAAAACCCGATAGCGGTGAAATTATAATCGAAGGCGAAGATATCTCTCACAAAAATGAGAAAGAACTGATTCCCGTTCGAAAAAAAGTAGCCTACGTTTTTCAAAACGGCGCACTCTTTGACTCGATGAGTGTTTATGACAATTTAGCTTATCCCCTTCGAGAACACACAAAACATACCGAAGCCGAAATCAAAGAGATCATTCGGAATCAACTCTCTGAATTTGGGCTAAATGATGCCGAAGATAAATCTCCGTCTCAACTCTCGGGCGGAATGCAAAAAAGAGTGGGCCTCGCTCGCGCCATTATTCTTGGCCCTAAAGTCGTTTTATACGATGAACCAACGGCCGGCCTTGATCCTTACAATACAGTTAGAATTCAAGAAATGATTCTGCGACTAAAAGCTAAAGGTGTCTCGTCGGTGTTTGTAACTCACGATATGCCAAGTGTATTTGCTGTCTGCGATAGGATTGCAATGCTCAAAGACGGAAAAATCTGCGCCGTAGGTACGATTGATGAACTCAAGTCTGATGTTAACAGCCCCTTACATAAATTTATTTCGGGAGAACAAGTCTAATGGAAGCCTCAAATAAACTCACACTTAAAGTCGGTCTCTTTGTCGCCATAGGGCTTGTGGTTCTGATGGGTTCGATCATTACTTTAGCGGGCGGCAAATCTTTTTTTAAAAGCAGCTACTCATTAGTGACTCAGTTTAAAGATGTTCAGGGTCTCGGACCAGGCAGCGTGGTTTCTGTAGCCGGTCTACCCGTTGGGAATGTGGCAAAAATTGATTTCGTCGGCGATGGCGAGCTCGTTCAGGTCGCAATGGATATCGACAAGGTTTATCAAAATCGAATAACCGAAAATTCGATGGCCGAAGTCAGAACACAAGGGGCTTTGGGCGATAAGTACGTTTATATTGCGCCTGGTGAAAAAGATGGGAGAGTTCTGCAAGATGGAGACATCTTGCCTGCCGACAATTCGGCTGGCTTTTTAGAGGTGATGACCGAAAAAAGCAAAGATTTAGCTCTTATGGCAGATGTGGTGAAAGAGCTCCATGTTCTCCTCAGAAGCGTAAATTCGGATTCAAAAGCCGAGCGTCTTATGCAGAATATGGTGTCCTCTTCACACGACTTAAAGTTAGTTTTAGCTGAAACTCGGGCTTTAATGAAAGATATCCGGGGAAATTCTGAAAAAGAAAATAAACTTAGACAAAGCTTAGTGAGTTTATCGAGTATACTAGAGAAGGTTGACAAGGGTGAGGGAACTTTGGGAGCCCTTGTAAACGATAAATCGCTGCATAACCGAATTTTAAGTTTCATGGGAGAATCGCCACGAAACCAGTTTTTAAAGCCACTCATTCGGGACACTATTCAAACCCGCGAAAAGAAGTAGCGAGTACTGGCCTCCTATTTTTAAGTCTCTGCCTGATTAGTTTTTTTCCCTCATATCAACTGACAAACGATGTCCGGGTCGAGGCACCTCATGATCTGCCGAGCGAACTCAAGGCAGGACATCCCATCTTATATCCCATGGAAGCTGACATTAAGACACTGAGCTTAGGCGCAAATAGTTTTAGTGCAGTGACCGAACTCGGAATGTGGTTCGCGGTGGCGGGACTCTATCAACGCGACACCTTAGTCATATCAGGAGAAAAAACCCTGTCTCGACCAAAAGGTTTAAAATTTTGGGAACACACTCAAGCACCATATTTTGTACATACAGTTAAAATTAGTAAGCAGTCCCTCTCAAGCGCACGTAATTTGAGGCTTCCTGCTGCGGTGATTGAGAAACTAGATGCAGGATCAGAAGAACAAAAAAAAGCACAAGCTCGCCAAGTGAGCGAGATTTTTTCTACTCCTACTCCGAAGTGGCTGTTTACTTGCCCTGTTCGACCCACTCGAAGCGCCGTAACTTCTGAGTTTGGAAGTCCCCGCACACTGCCTTCAGGACGCTCGTACTATCACTCAGGTGTTGATCTGCGTGCCGCAATTGGAAATAAAGTGCGAGCCGTAAGCCAAGGCCTTGTCCGTTTTGCAGGCCCTATGATTCTTCCTGGTAACAATGTGATCCTCGATCATGGCCTAGGATTATTTTCGCGTTACATGCACCTCAGTGAAATCCATGTAAGCGAAGGTATTCAGATTGGACGAAATGACCTTGTAGGGCTTGCAGGTGCCAGCGGGCGAGTTGAAGCGCCGCATCTACACTGGGAAATGATCTGGAAAGGCGAACATGCTGATCCTCTTGCTATGCTAGAAGCGTGGCAACCCGTCTGTGACGTCACTCAGAACATTTAATTGTTTCCATTTAGTTACATTCGTTTATTTTCAGCGGCCACATGCTGCGCATATGTGGCGAAAAGTATATTTAAGCTTCTTATAACCTCGATGTTTAAAACACCTGCCGGGGTTAACAATATGCATATGTCTAATTCCCCCCAAATACTCTTAAGCTAAGGAGCTTTAAATTATGTTAACACCTTCAAAAATATTCAAAGTCGCAGTTCTTACGACTTCGATGATCGTGCTCGGCGCATGCGCCAGCAAAATTCAAAAAGCCGATATCGCAGCCGATGCAATGCCCGCAGAAGAAATTTCTAAACTAGATCAAGGCATCTCAGATGCTTACGCTGCACAAGCTGATGTGCTCGCGCCCAAGGATTTAAAAAAAGCAGAAAAATATAGAGACGAAGCTAAAGAAGATTTGGCCGATAAAGATGATCGCGAAGATATTCTAGAAAACGTAGCGTATGCTCAAGCTTATTTAAACCAGGCCATGTCAACCACTCAGAGCCGTACTCAACAACTGAGTGCCGTACTTGATGCCCGTGGCGCCGCACTAAAAGCCGGTGCTCATGATTTTCCAGGAGAAAGAAAACGCCTGAGTGAAGCTGATGATGAACTTCGAGAAGCTTCAAGCGATATTAAGAACGAGCTATCACCAGAAGATATTTCTCGACTTCAGTCTCTTTATATCAGTGTTGAGACGGCCGCCATCCGTTCGAAACAATTAAGCAGTGCTGAATCTAAAATTGAAGCAGCTAT
>CAZDFM010000010.1:0-7826 GCA_964504465.1 uncultured Pseudobdellovibrionaceae bacterium
AAGGGCATTTTACAAATCTTCCCAAACCATTGGCTAAGATGCTCACTCCTCTCAGGCACCGAATAGACATTCAGATGGATGAGAAAAGTTTTATGTTACTCATCGACTTGGTAACAGACTATTGGTCAGGCGAATCAGCACATTTAGTTCAATTGTTCGAAGACACTTTAATAACTTGGTCTAAAAACAGCACGGACTCATTTTTTATCAATTGGATACGCCAAGACATTGAAGGACTACGCCATTATTTTAGCCAAGGTCCAGAAAAGAACCGCCGGATGCTTCATCTGTTCGATTCAAAAGATCCAGTCGAAGCTGCATGGGTCGATCAACTTGTTTTACTTGGCTGAAGAAAATCCTTCACTTCTTCTCAGCCGCCTTTGGCTCTGGGCAGTTAAAACCGGCTTCTACAAAGTCGCAGTTTTCTGAAGAGTTCTTAGTCAGTTTTTTTGAAATTCACTCGCTGCAATTTTAAAAATTCGTCGAATACTTTTACAGCCAAATTATTTTCATTTTTCTTGGCAATCTAATTCTATAGCAAAATCATACACTTACAGGTCTCTTTTTGAAGCATTTAAAAGTCCCGAAACATTTCAAAGACTTGTGAAATAAAAAAACTCGCTTTAGAGGCTCATTCTTTCTCTACCTAGGTCGATAAGTTATTAGTCTGTATGTAAGCTCCTAAAAAAACTTCTCTCAACTCGAGAGCGGTTCATCCATTAAATGAAACTAAGTTTTTAATAGTGTTAGTCCAGCGGATTGGGCTCACTTTGCGCCACCCTTCGGAGGTAATTTATATGCGTAAGACGATGCGAATTTTGAGCGTTTTATCTGCATCAGTTCTTTTGCAAGCTTGCAGTTCAGACTCTTCATCATTCTCTATCCTGCCAACAGGACAGGGATTTCAACAGAGTACGAGCTTCACAAGCACAAAGATTGATATCCTTTGGGTCGTGGATAACTCAGGTTCTATGGCAAGTTCGCAGCAGAACCTCGTGAGTAACTTTGATTCTTTCATTAAAAACTTTGTTCAGAAGAGTTATGACTTTCGTATGGCAGTTACAACTTCAGATGCTTTTATGGCCGAAGCTCCCTGGGCAAGCTTTTATAACGACCCGTGGAACAACTACTATTACAGAAATCGTTATTACTTTAATCAGCCACAGGCAGAAAAGGCTATGCTTCGCGATGGCATTCCTGGAGTAAGTAGCTCCGGCATACGGGTGATCGATAACAAAACTGCAGATATCATCGGGACCTTTAACATCAATGCAGTACAAGCGATTTCAGGTTACGGTGATGAACGCGCTTTTCAAAGTATCACTTCAACTTTAGATAGCGCTTTAAATAGCGGTTTTAGACGTGAAGACGCCTTCCTCGCTGTAATTATCGTGTCCGATGAAGACGACTTTTCGCATGATGGGACTACACCAATCGACAATCCCAATCACGCGTCCCTTCACCCCGTTAGCAAATACGTGGACTATTTGAATGCTCTCACAGCTTCATCTGGTGCTACTCGTAAGTACAGCGTGTCGACGATCTCGATTAATGACCAGGCTTGTTTAGATTTACTCAATCAAAGCAACGGTGGTCGCAAAATCGGTCACAGAATGCATGATATTGTTAATCAAACTGGCGGAACTATCGGAAATCTTTGCGGAGACTTTGCTGAAGAGCTGACGTTGATTCAAGATAAAATCATCAACAAGCTCACTCAGTTCTATCTTCAACGTGAGCCGATCCCTTCTACAATCAAAGTGGTTGTTAACGGTGTCGTAGTTCCAGAAGCTTCTGGAACAGGCGATGGTCAAGGTTGGACTTACAACGCAGAAGCGAACTCAATTCAGTTCTCTGAGCGCTACTCTCCCCCGCAAGGCGCTTCGATTGCTGTAAACTTTGATCCTGCAGGTCTCGACATTTAATGCCCTAAGCTTTATGTTTAAGGCATGAAGCATTGGATCAGTGTCACAAGTCTTTCTCTCGTATTATGTTTTCTATTTGGAGCCTGGTGGGGACACCGGCTTCAAGAACAAAAGACCGCCCGTCCTAAAATCAAAGCAACGCTTACAATTGCAGCAGAAAAAGGACAGGATCTAAGTCCTTTCACTAAACGGCTTTTTAACGACACTCAAATTCAGCTCATCGTAAAAGCTTATGAAACCCCACAAGGTCTTATCGAACTTGCCAAAGCGACTCCTCCGCCAGACCTGATCTTGTTTCCGTCTTATATGTTTCGGGCTTTGCAACACCGAGAGTTACTGGGCCCGCTCGACGTTCATCAGATTCCGAATGCAAATAATATCTCTCGCGACCTTCGCTTTGCAGCCTGGGACTCTGAAGAGAACTTTGCCGTTCCTATAAATTGGAACGCGCTTCTTTTTATTTACAATCCGGCTCGATTCAAACCCGCCTCAGAATCATTAGCTGAGCTTTTGAAATCAGATGGTGTAAAAACAAAAAAAGTTAAAGCATCACTTAAAAGAGAAGTTGGAAACCTCGTGTGGCTAAGCCAAGTTTTAAAACTAGAGGCTCCAAATGCCGAAGCCAGCAGCAAAGAAGAGTGGATCGCAAAACTAAGCAACCTTCCCTGGGAGCCCGACCAATATCTTGAAAAATTTAAGAAGGGTGAAATCGATCTTCTGCAATTGAGCTGGAGCGAACTGCAAAATGTTCGAGCTGACTTAGGTGAATTTAAGATCTGGTATCCAACCGAAAAAACACCCTTCTCGCTCGAATTCATTTCTCTGAGCAAAAACTCATCGAATCCTTCTAAGGCTCACGCGGTGATAGATCAGATACTTGATGAAGAAGTTTACCCAAGCCTAATTACAAAAGAGACTTCTGCAGCTGTGATGGATATTAAAACAAAGTGGCGCTTTAAATCTGCGCAGTATTTTCGTGATCTCCCGCTTACGCAGATGCGACCTCTGATCAACCGAACTTACGACGTCACAGACTTAGATCGCGCAAAAGCCCAAATTTTTTCGCAGTTAATTAATTCAGAAAAAAACTAAAGGCCCGCGGCAACTGGCTGAAGAAAGATGCGACGTTTAGCAAGAGGACTCGTTTTCTCTTTGCCGCTGTCATCAAAGGATTTGATTTGTACTTCGACGGTGTATTGGACTCCTGTGGCAGGAGTAATAACCTTGGTAATAAAGCGACCGAACCTGCAACTTGTGTCCGCGCCGACAGCGGTTGAATTCGTCACAAAGCCTGCAGCGTTATAAAGGTTCCAGGTAATGATATTGGTTTTGTAACCACCTTCATTGCACTCCCCGCCTAAATCAACGCGCAGTCGGGTAGCGTTCATGGGGATATCGCCCTCAGAATTTACTTTAATTTCAACGTAGGAATCATTGGGTTCCATACACTTTTCGCCCGTACATACTGTGGCGAAGGTATTAAAGACGGAGCTGTCGGAGTAGACATCGCAATTGGTGAATTGCGTGAGCAAGATCGTTAAAAAGGCGATTGCTCCTAATGTTTGCCAACCCGATCTCATTTTGAGACACCCCTTAAAAAGCCCATGAACTACGAAGGCCTCTGTGTCATTTATCGACATAGGTCTTGTAGAACTTGAGGCAAAAGGCTTGTGGAAAAAGCCTATCAGAAGTAAATTTCTGCCCGACAACCCTTAAAATTGGATTTGGCGATGTTTAGAAGTTTAACACCTCAGATTTTTCGCATTTTGTTGATGGGCCTGCTCTTTGTTCCTGCCTTTTCAATCGCTCAAGAAACCAATAAAAATACTCCAAAAGCGCTACCACACTTTAGTTTTCACCTGATGTCTGAACCCTCACAGCTTGACCCCGCCACATCTCAGGGAGCTTTTAGTACTTATCTTTTTTCAAACTTGTTCGAGAGTCTCTATCGCTTCCACGCAAGTCAGGGTTTAATACCTGCAGCAGGTCTTGGCTGCACGCAAAAGGCGTTACAAATTAAATGCAAACTAAAGCCCAGCAAGTGGTCAAACGGCGAAGAGGTTAAAGCCTTACATTATGTATTAGCATTTAAGAGATTAATTGATCCCGATCGAAAAAGCTCGCAAGCCGAGCATCTGCTGAACGTAAAAAACGCGAAGCGAATTTTAAAAGCGGAGGTATCGCCTGATCAGTTGGGAGTATCCGCTCCAAATGACTCAACTGTTTTGATTGAGCTTGAATCACCGGACCCTGAGTTTTTATTTAAACTTACCTCACCAGCATTGGCTCCCGTCTACAGTTTAAAGTTTCCTACTCAGGCTGAGGCACACACATTGGTTACAAATGGACCTTACAAAATAAAACAGTGGAAGAAAGGCCGGCTACTTGAACTGGTTCCGAACACTTTCTATCCTGGAGCTACAGAGCTACCGCCAGTCGACATTTACTTTGTCGACGACGATTCAACGGCGCTGAATCTTTATGAAAGCGGACGGCTCACTTTCTTGAGACGGCTCGTCACCGATAAAATTGAGAATTTCAAAAGCAGACCCGACTTTTATCAGGTGCCCATGGCACGTTTTGATTACATCGGTTTTGGAAAGCATTTTAAAGACCAGCCCCAGTTGCGAAAACTTTTAGCAGAAAGTCTCAACTACCAAGAACTGGCCTCACTGTATAAAGCACTTGGCGTTCCAGGCTGTCCCTCTCTCTCACCAAAGCTACAATCTGAAGTGCACTGCCATAAGTTCAAAGCCTTAGGGCCAAACGCTCTCGCAAAACATTCACTAGAGAAAGTAACTTTGGCTTATTCAAAAATGGGCGGAGATGATATTCAAAAAGGAATGGAGTGGGCCCAGCACCAGTGGAAGCGCCACTTAGGACTTCAAGTAGAACTTCAACCCCAAGAAAACGCCTATTACGTTTCGCAGTTAAAAAATAATCCATATGATCTATTCAGAAAAGGCGTAGGCCTTGATCGCCCGACTTGTTTAGCAGCACTCGAAATCTTTACGCCCAATCACCCCGAAAACTACCTAGAGCTCAACGACCCTAAATACAATGACTTAGTCTCAAAACTCTCAACTGCCACATCAAAAGAACAGAGCAAAAAACTATGCGCAAACGCGATCAAAGTTTTAATCGATGCGGCTTATCTTATCCCGCTTGGTGAAATTCACTTTACTATGCTTTCTTCGCCAAAGTTTAAAGGTTGGAGTTTAAACGAGATGAATCAACTCGACCTCTCACAACTTCGCGTATCAAACTGAGAAAACGCAGATAGACGCAAATTGCCATAAACAAAAAGGTCCAGTTTCTGGACTTTCGAGGTCGCTCGAAAGTTTCTCGTATAAATTTTGGTAGTCCTTAGTCCGATAAGTACTATGTCCAGTTTAATTTCGATCAATTCGAAGGACAAAATCTAAGGAGTCCAAATGGCTAATGAGAATAAAAATAACAATGTAGTCGGTATCCCCACTCGCTGCCCCGTTGATAACTGCAGCAAAAAAGTTGAGCGCGCAGAATTCTGCCCTACTCACTTCGACTGGTTCAAAGAGGGTTTAGTAAACCGCAAAGGTGTAAAACCAAAGGATTTTGATAAAAAATTCCAGAGCTATCTTCGCCGTCATAAGCCAGCCGCTTAATTTCAACCGCGGACACTCAGCCGGGAGCTAGATTCCGGCTGAGATTCCAGCTGAGAATAAGCTCAGAGCAATTAGGCTCACCACAAAGACTTTTAGACCAAAGAGCATCAGATCTCGCATCTCCCCTTGTCGGCTGATTTTGAGTCGATCTTTATGACTCTACAATTGAGTTTTTCCTCGACCTCTGACAAAGTGCCGCCATGGCAAAAGCTTTAAAACCAAACACAAGTTCTTGGGTACTCGTCACCGGCGCAAGCCAAGGTATCGGGGCTGCAATCTGTGAAAGGCTGTCCGAAAAAGGCTGGTCCGTCATTTTAGTAAGTCGGCGCCTTAAAACTTTAAAATCAATCGCAGCCAATTTGAAATCTAAAAGTGTAAGTCTTGAAGCCGATCTGAGTTCTGAAGCCTCGATTCTAAAGCTCAAGCAAGACATCGAAAAAATCGTGGGAAACCAGGGGCTCAAGGCCCTCGTCAACAACGCGGGGCTTTATGAGCGAGAAGCCTTTCTGAAGACTTCAGATAAAAGCTGGACCGACCAGTTAGCAGTTAATCTTTTAGGCCCAGCTCGATTAGCAAAAAGTCTCTACCCGCTTTTGATAAAAGCCAAACCCGCATCCATCGTGAATGTGTCTTCGACACTTGGATACAAACCTGTTCCGATGACGGCGGCGTATTCAGCGTCCAAAGCAGCCTTGAATAGCCTAACTCAAGCTCTGGCGGTTGAGTGGGCTCCGAACGTAAGAGTGAACGCCGTATGTCCCGGCTTGATCGACACCCCTATTCATGACTTTCATAAAATGAAAGACTCCACTCCACTTAAAAAAGAAATGCACAAACTGCAGCCCATGGAGAGACTGGGCCAGCCCGAAGACATCGCGGCGATGGTCGACTTCTTATTGTCTGACGACTCTCAATGGACCACAGGTGCCTTAATGACAGTCGACGGAGGAATTCAGCTTAAATGACAAAAGCTATGACTCTGCTGGCTCGGAAAGCACAATTTCGCTCAGCTCATCTTTATCAGCAACCTCAGTTCTCGGATGAGAAGAATCTCGAGACATTTGGACTTTGCTATTCTCCCCATGGCCACGGTCATACCTACACACTTGAAGTCTATTTTAAGGGCGAGATTGATCCACTGACAGGAATGATCATTAATCTCACAGAAGTCGATGCTCTACTCGGCAAAGTGATCGCGCCGATTCAAGATAAGCACTTAAATTTTGAGGTCCCCGAGTTTAAAGATAAAGTTCCGACCACTGAGAACTTAGCACATTACCTTTTTGATGCGATTCAGAGACTTCTTCCTTCGCAAGCGATTGAAGTTAGCCGGTTACGGCTTTATGAATCTGACTCTCTTTGGGTTGATCTTTTAGGTGAGGACTAAAATGAAAAAGAAATCGCCTCGAAAACTTTTTACCCACTCTTTGCCACTTTCAAGTGCCCATACTCTTGCGCAGCCACATCTTTCTGAAGAAGAAATTAAACAGTTCTATTCTGCTTGTGGCAAACCGCATGGACATCTTTATCAAATTGAAATCACGCATGACTTCTCAGGATATGCTCCCGGTGAGGCGACCTCTGCCTTTAACGAACGAAAGAAAAGTATCGAAGATTTTTTCGAAAAGAACATCAACGGGAAAGATCTTAACCTGCTTTTTGAAAACACAGCAGGCGAAGCCTTATCCCCGGCTTTTTTTGAAATTCTTAAAAGAGAAGAGTTCGGCACCGATGTAGCTCAAGTTGCGATTCAAGAAACGTCAAAGAACCGCTTTATTACTTATTCCTCGACTCACAACATCGGCCACGGAATTTAAATGGAAACTAAACTTTTGCGTCTATCAAAACTCCTCTCAGAACGCGGGATCTGTTCGCGCCGAGAAGCCGATGAGCTCATTCAAAAAGGTTGGGTTAAAGTTAATGG
Source organism: uncultured Pseudobdellovibrionaceae bacterium (assembly GCA_964504465.1). Classification (GTDB taxonomy): domain Bacteria; phylum Bdellovibrionota; class Bdellovibrionia; order Bdellovibrionales; family UBA1609; genus CAZDFM01. Next base: position 7,494 of record CAZDFM010000010.1, read on the forward strand.
TGTCGTGGTGAGTGAACTGGGTTCAAAAGTCGAGCCCGATGTCGAAATCGAACTCGCCCCCCAAGCCCGAAAAGGCTTAGAAGAAAAGGTCACAATCCTCTTAAACAAACCGGTCGGCTACGTTTCGCAAAATCCAGAGAAAGGTTACACCCCGGCAATAAGGCTTATTCAGCCCGCCAATCATTGGAAACAGCAGCGAGATTTGAGCTTAAAGACCTCTCACCTTGATGGACTTGCGGTTGCTGGCCGCCTTGATATTGATTCAAAAGGGCTTCTTGTGTTCACGCAAGATGGGGTTTTAGCCAAACAAATCATTGGCGAGAACAGCAACAT